>JBKSMV010000060.1:0-8268 GCA_046881985.1 Clostridia bacterium | reverse complement strand
CATATCTACCTGTCATTAGGCAATAGGTCGCACACACACCGTATGACAAAATATTGAAGTCTACCCTATCGGCAAAAAAGCCAAGTTTGGAATAGATGTCCTTTAAGACTGGGATTTGGTAGAAATTGATGATGTATGTGCCATCTTTTGCAAAGGCGATGGCATTGTTGTCTGCCATTGAATAATCTACTTCCACACCATTGATGTCTGTGACAGATTTGATACCTGCCATAGAGTTGAGCTTGCGCAAATATATTTTACGATTGGAGGAGGTGATAGTCACACAAGCAGGTACACGGAAATAATGTGTCGCCAGTTCGGACACTACAAAATTGAGCGCTGACAGATAGGTCTGCAAGCGTGGATATTGAGCATAAAATGTGCTAGCACTAATATTCCCTTCATCTACTCCACTATCTTCGGTGTCGTCAATGGTGGTATTGTTGAAAGGCAGATATTTTTCTTCCATCTCTAGAAGGTCAACATCAGTGACTAGTTCGCTATCTTCCAAGAGTCTAGCACTATTCAATATAATATGTAATGCATTCATAATGACTCCTTATTTTTTATACAAACACTCTCGCACTTTGTCGAGAGTTTCTTCCTTTGTGGTCATCAATTTTTGCTCTTCGAGTTTTCGATTGTGCTCGTCGACTAAGTCAAAAATGTCTTGAGCATTTTCACTCCTTGTACGATGCACTTTCTCTACTACTCGACTATCCAAGGAACCACCTTCGACAGACAGACAAAATGTGTTGCCTGCCTGTCTGGTGTTGTGAATCTCAAAACAAACTCGCTCTGTGTCAAAAACAATCTCATAATGCGAATCTATATTTTTTATTCGCCCAATAATATTAAATAAATCGTGAGTTAGTTTGATTTTCATTTTTTTAATTCCTTTTTTTATTTTTATTATGACAATATTTTGATTTAATTTTTTTTGCGATAAATTATTCAAAAAGGCAAAAAATATCTAAAATATTGAGAAAATAACGCAAAAATTAATATTTTTTTAGCATTTTTATATTAAAAAGATAATTTTAATATTTTTTTAATTAATTATTTATTTTTGTAAAATTAATTGATAAATAAATTAATTATTTTTTATTACACATTAGTTGTAATATTTGTAAACTTGGCTTGACCAGCTGGAAGCTCGCACAACAAGTCTGCATATTTTACAAGAGTTGCTGTGTAAGATGGGTAGCCTGGCTTTTGACGGATAATTTTACCGCCTTCACCTTCTAGCCATTCCCAGTCGCAAAGTTGGCAAAGAGTGAACTTTGAAGTATCCAATAGGTACAAAGTACCAGCTTCGATAAACTTGTCACTAACAACAGGAATGCCGTTGAAAGTGATAGCCTTGAAGCCACCTTCCAAATTGACAACGTCAATGTTGCGAGCGTGTTCTGCAAGGTATGCTTGATATGCACGACGAACGTCACTTGCACAAGTGATGAAGTCTACATGTGCACCGCTATTTTCTTCTAGAGTGTCAATAGCTGTTTGCATTACCATATCAGATATTGCTTGTTCGTCATTTGAGATGTATGGAGTCAACCAAGCATTGTCTGCTCTATTGAGTCCGTACAAAGTTTCGCTGTCGCCAAAGATTGCTCCAAGACCAGTGATTTCGTTGTCTTTAGAACCTTGAACATAGAATGAATGGTCTGTAGTAAGTGCAGTTGCAGGAGCGATAGCAAATGCGATTTGCTTATTCACTCTGTCCACCTTGGCTACTTTCATGCCACTATTGTTGGCAACGATTGCGTCACCTGCATAGCAGTCCAATACCATGCCTTCCATGATGCCGTTGACTTTGTCTACAGTGACAACACCTGTCGCAGAGTCGTATGCTACTACTGAACATACTTTACCACTGCCGTCACCATACAACATTCTGCTTAGGTTGTATTTACTTGCTGTGAGCAAGCCGTCGATTTCTGCATTCAAAAGATTTACGAATGCGCCTGCAGTTGTGCTAGAAGCGCGGATTGCTTTGTCGCTGATTTCGATAGTGCCGTAAAGGTTTTTTAGAGTAGTTTTGAATTGCTTGTAGTTGTTGCCTACTGCTGTAGGAAGCATACCAGTTTCACTACCAGCACCAATACCGCCATTGATACCAACTTGGCAAGGCTTGATAATGTTTTTGCCATATACGTCTGCGCTTGATTGTTTAATTTTGGCAAACAATGGATTTGTCTCTGTGTTGAGTTGATTGCACGCTACTGATAGATATGCATCTTTCAATGCGTATTCTGCTGAATCTAAACTTATCATAAATAAACTCTCCTATTTTTTGTGGATTATTTTCTTCGCCATCTCCCCCGCTTCATAAACAGTACGTGGAGTGTTTATATGCCTCAAAGACACGCTTGACTTTGAACTTTTGGCAACGAGTGGCACAGTCGTACGGCTGGTCACTTTGTCTAGATACTTGCTGACGATTTGGTCACAGAGAGCATTGTCGCTATAGATATAGTTAGACAAAAACTCTTCGTCTTTGACAAGACTTTCTGGCTCTATGAAATGCTTTTCTAGCACCGCCATATATGCCTTGTTGATAGTTGTTTCGCTAGTTGGACTCTCTTCGGCAAGCATTAGGTCAGTTATCTCTGTGGCGTACTTTTTGGCAAGCGGTCTTGTAGAAGCATAATCTTCCACCGCTTGTTTTATCCCATTCAAGACTTCCAATGGTCGTGGTGCGGTTGCATTGGAATCTTTGGCATTTAATGCCTGACATTTACGTGTGAACTCTGCTTGAAGGCTATTGTAAGCCTTCAAGAGTTCTTCCACGCTGGCAAACTTGCCATACTCTTTGGAGCCTTTATTAGCGTTGTCTATTTGTTTCTCAATTTGCGAAGTATTCGCTCTATTATCATCGTAAGAATTAAGCCTATCATTCGTGCTAAAAGTTTCTTCACGATATGCTTGTCCTCCTACTTTTATTTCGTCAGCGGATTCGCAATTTGGAGCGCTAACAATTGGTTGTTCCAAATCTTTCATATTTTTACTCCTTTATATTTTTTTGTTGGTTGATTTTGGCTAGATGCTCTCTATGTGTTTGGATATGGTATTCAAACAAGGTAAAGAGTTCTTCGTTTTGCTCTCTAGCCTTCTTAAAGTCTTCGCCAAGCATAAATGCTATATGCTCGTCAATATGTATTTTGTCATCATCAATGCTGGTTGGCATGATAACTTTGCCTGCAATCATGTCCAAGTTTTCTTGGTGTGCATAATTGATTTGCAAAGTGGTTAGGTCTTGAGTATGTTCCCACACACCAAAACCTAAAAGGTCTAGGCATTTTTTACGCATATTTTGTGACAATTTGCCTTCTTCGTCATATAGTAGCCCACTCTTCAAAAGGTCTAGCACCATGGTTCTACGTTGGGCGATAGTTTCGCTAGAATCTGTAGTGGTATCTAGCACTACGTCGTCACTGCAGATTTCGCTACTTGACCAATAGTACATTTCTACTTTGCCATTTTCACCCACAAGTTTGAGTAGTCTTGGAATAACGGCAAATTGCTTGTATAGTCTAAGCACATATTTACCTATCTCACACATGGCATTTTTTACACTATCTAGCGAACTAGAGATACGTGTGTCGTCCTGTTCGGAAAGTAGTTGCAATGCCACACCTGACATATTGGTATAGTTGGCATAAGACTCTCGCATTAAGTCACTGACACCTGAGATTGACTTAAACTCGTCAAGCAAGTTTGACTCTTCTTCGTTAAAACTTGTATTTGAGTCATTGGTAGACATGATAGATGGGGCTTTGCCACCTTGACGATATACCAATACTTTGCCTGGGCTCAAACCCTCTTCCTCTAACATATCTGTATCGACACTGCCGTCTTCCACGGTGAGTACACCCATGCTGAGTCTATTGATATACTCATGCTTGCGATTGCGTACCGCATTGTAAGCACGTTGAATTGGGATAAGTCTATCCACAACACTCATGCCGTAGAAACTGCCCGGCATGAAAAGTGAGATTTGCTTGATAAAAGGCATCTCTCTCAAGCCTTGGTCACCATTTATATATGGCAAGTCGCCGTCAAAGAGAAGTTTGTTGCCAGCCACAATAGTAAGTCTGCCGTTTGGTAGATCTACGTTTGGTTTCTCATATTTTTCGATTACTACGCAATGGTCTTTGAGTTCTATATCGGCTATCTTATTGATATTGGTATCATAACCCAATCCGCCCAATCCAGACGCTTGGTCTGATAGTGAGAATGAATGTACGTTTTCTGGCTCGACGTCCACTCCCCAAATGTCTTTGACTTCGCTAACATGGTATGCTTTGGCATGAATAATGCTCTTTTGGTCTGCGATATTTTCGCATGACAAGTTCTCTGGGAATATCTCGAATGGTGAGCATACTACTACATCGACGTCTCCTTCTCTCACGAGTTTGCCTTTTTCGTCTGTGGCGATTACATTGCCAAGTGCATTGTTCCATACAACCTTGTAAAAGACCGTACCACACACTTCGCTCCACATGATAGCTTGCTTGGTGAGTTCGTTGAGAGCAATCTTGTTGCTCACTGCCTGCAAAATATCTTTACTCACCTTGGCAGCCTGCATATCTCTCTCGTCTGTGCTGGCTGGCAAAACTGCCATGCTTGGTCTAAGTTTGGCAATCTTGGCTGAGCGGACTTCTACTAGCGGTGCAATATGATTAAAGACTTCTTTTTCCTGCCAAAAATATTGCTTTTCTGTAGTAGAAATCGCACCATTTGAAGCAATGCGACTATACTGATTTCCCATTAGGAAATTGAGATTAAGTTGCCATTGGGCTTCATAGCTTTTTCGTGCATGCTGACGATTGGCAAAATCTTGTCTTATCGCTTGCACTAGTTCTTCTTTTTTAAGTTTTACTTTCACCGATTATATTCTCCTTTTTCTTTTTTTTAAAAGGTGGCTGTGGGCTCTGCGGTGTGATATAACTACCCATACAAGCATACAGCGTCTGAAAACATCTTTGACACAAAGTTATATTGCTACGTGTCAATTTTTTCTTTTGACTAATGCAGTAGTGGGCTTCACCACCGCAGTTGTCACACTTGGCGACAATGTCAATTTTGAGTTCCATGATTTTCTCCGTCCTTTAGTGTATTGATTATCTTCTGTTTCTCGGCTTCGAGTTCTTCATCGGTCATATTTTCATACACCCCTTTGTTGTCATCAAGGTCATAGAGTATCTTGATAAGCGACACGTCTGGTGGAATGAGTTTTTCGCTTTTCTTTTGTTTGACTAATTTTAGCACACCATTTTCGTCAATGTTATATTCACTGACAGTTTCGGTGAGTGTGTAGCCAAAAGCAAACTGCTCGAGCTTGTCTTTTAGTGATTTTGTGGTGATTTGTTTAACCTTTTTAGTGCGCATATTTTTGTCTCCTTATCAGCCGTGCTAGATGCTCTTGCACTTGCGACTTTGGTTCTTTTGGTGGCTTGTTTTCTGGTCTAGACATTATGTAATAACGCAGTTCGTCAAGTGAGTGGTCGTCTTTTTTGATAGGCACGTCCGCATTACCCCACAGATAACCTTTGAGTTCTCGTATGAGATTGGTACACGTGGCGAAGATAAAAAGTCGCCTATTACCATTGGCATCACACAGATAAGATTTGACTCGTGATATGCCAGAAAATAGGTCCTTGCATACATTGGTGTTGACGCTTATGCCATAGTCATAAAAAAGTTCGGACACACTTTTAGTACTAGCCAAAGTAGTTTGATTGGCCGCACTATCTATAAGTGCTTCTATATTGCCGTTGCTCATTCTGTGCCAATTTAGGCGGTCGCTGATTTTGTGTATACAATCAGCATGATAGCTTATATCTTTATCTCTAGCATAATGCTCTGCAACTACATACACATTGCCGTCATAGTCGACTGCATACCAGTGGCAAGATAGCGGATTTCTTAGTCCCGGGTCAATGCTTAATTTGTCTTGCCAGTCATATGGAATATTGAAAGGCTCAATTACATTTACCTTCTCATCAAACTCTGGGTAAACTCTGCCACCTACAGACATAAACTCGCCGTATTTTCTACTGCGTAAAACATCTTCGCTCATATTGGCAGACATTTCGCGTTTGGCTCGCTCACTAATGTAAGGATTGTCGTCCCAAGACATCTGGGTATACCAGACATCTTCGTCACCTTGAGAGTTGAGAAATATTTGGTCGTATATGAAGGTCAGTCCCTTCAATGGTGTCATTGTGCCGAACATATCGCCATCTCGGTCTAATAGTCGCATTTTGCACTCGGTGTACACATCTTCTGGCGGTTCTTCGTCAAACCAGACAAAGTCTAATGATGCACCCTGAAACTTCTCTCTGCCTTGGTCACAACTCTTAAAACCTATCGTGCTAGTCGTACCAAAAACATTCTTAATCACTAGTTGGTCAATGACACCACGTTCGGGGCTATCCTTTCTGCCCTGTGCCATAGTGATATCTACAATCCAGTCCGGGTTTAGATATCTCAAAATCTTGGCTTGTGCAACGTCACGTTGGACTTGGGTGCTAAGCGACACCACCCAACCATTCATGGCATGAGTAAGTTGGCGATATGGGTGATTGCCCCTAGCGAAATATATTGCTTCCACAGCACCACATTCCGTCTTGCCTGACCTATTGCCACCAAATACCCAGCGGTTTTTCTTGGTACACTGATGAAACTCGATTTGTTTTTTGTGTATTTTGTCGCCAGTATTATATCGCAAGAGAGTATTGTGCTTATGTCTACGTTTTTGCTCTTTTTCTATCAAAAGTAAATCTATAATCGCTTGTCTATCCATTTCTCTCCTTTTCCTTCAAATACTACAAAAATTGAACATTAACACTCTTTTTAGTCACTATTCACTTATCGTGTAATCAATACTCTTTGGTAAAATCGATAGTATGAAAATATTGTTATTAATTTTAATACTAGCCAACTCTCTGCCTATTGGCTACACTCATGCATCAAATGTGGCTTATGCTCGCATAAACTCATACAATGTCTATCTGTATCGTTCGCCCGTGGCTGATGAGAGTTTTGACAACCTGTATTTTGCCATAGACCGCACCTATTTTGTGCAAATTACTGACAGCGCTAATGATGATTTTTACTGCGCAAACTACAATGGCATCAGCGGATATGTTAAAAAAAGTCAGGTCAATTTTGTACTAGACAAGCCCACCACACCATATGTGACAGGCAAGACTTTTCGAGTATATGGCGACCAGAGTCGAAGCCTAAGAAATGAGCCAAGTGACAAAAAAGGTGCTGATAGTCTTATAGAATACCTTCCGCTCTACACAACCAATCTCACATATATTGGTAGCATTGCTGGTGACGAAGTCATCAGTGAACGTACTAATGTGTGGTATTTTTGCCGTTATTCTGGCGAAACCACCAAATACGGCTACATATACAGCGATATGTGTGACCAAATGAGCACCATTCTCTTGAATACAGAAAGTTGTGAATACATCAACGAACCTGCTTGGCTGTCTACAGCCGTTTCTAGCCAAAAATTGACACAAAAAAATACCAACATTGTTATTGGTATTTTGGCTGTTCCTACTATTGTAATCACCTTTCTACTATTGGCTGGGCACAAGATTCTATCCAAAGCAAATAGTACAAAAGCACATAAAAAAGAGATTAGTGAGTTTTAGTTCATACACCTAGAGCAAGCATATGTTTTGTGAAGATTGAATATCCATGAGTCATTACGGCGAAGCTCGTCCAAGTCAATGCCTTTGACCCTATTGGCTACAGACACAAAGACTTCTAGTGCTTTTTTCATATATCTAAATGCAGTACGCTCGCACACATTAAAAGCCTTTTGCACCTTTTTGATATCATAGTTGTATTGACTCATTAGCACTAGTACCTTTTGTGTGATGCCATCTGTTAGAGATATCACCTTGTCAATGTATAGTTTAAGATTGATAAGGTACTTTTTGCGTTGAATAAGGTCTATTATCTTGTTTGAAAGAGTTTCGGTATCACTATTGTCAAACGCTATGCCAAAGTTCGTACCATAATTGTTGACCATATTGTCTATCAAATCACAGGTACGGAACAAATATCTGTATGAATACAAAATCGACTGCGCATTACGTTTATCTATCATAATCTCTCCTTTTTTTAATTTATCTATCTAAAATTAAAATGTCAAAGTCTTTTCGACATTTTTGTACAAAAGTTTATTTTTAATCATTTTTGTACAAAAGTAATTTAATTTTATCGAACATTCTCGAA
>JBKSMV010000059.1:0-5216 GCA_046881985.1 Clostridia bacterium | reverse complement strand
CCATTCGTTTGTCATGGTTAAGACACGACAAAAAAATATCTCAACACGCACTCGCCAAGATTGTGGGTGTCACACAAAAGGCTATAGATTTTTGGGAAAAAGGTGTCAATGAGCCTAAGGCGACATACATCATTCGATTAGCACAATATTTTGAAGTTAGTACCGACTTTTTGTTAGGTTTGGAAGAATAAAAAAATGAGATTAACTCTCATTTTTTTTATTTATCTAGTACTACGATATTCTCTTGTTCGAGAAGTGCACTGAGTTCAAAGATTAGACTCTCTCGCACTTGGACTTTTGTGCCTAGTTGGAAGGCTTCTCTGGTCTTGGAGTCACGTACGAATACGTCATCAATGCCAGGATATTCTAGCAGTATAGCTTTTATCTTGTCATGCAGTCCAGCATCATGTGTATCATATTTTAGGCAGAGTCGCTTTGGCTTCTCTTCTTCTTCCATAACCATCTCTTCCTGGGTAGGAGCATTTTGCTTCTCGTCCCATTTGTCCACATAGTCTACACTTAGACTAGGTGACTGACCATCTCTTAATGATACCATACCCTTGAGTGTCACAAGGTCGCCTTCGTGTAGAGTGTCTTTGTATCTCTCGTATGCATTCATAAATAGCACGACGTCCATAGTACCATATAGGTCTTCTAGTGTGCCGACTGCCATCTTTCTGCCTGACTTGGTCATGATGGTTCTGTATTCTATCAAGCATCCACCAGCAGTGTAATGCTCTCCTTGAGTGATATTACTATAAGTGGCTTCTGCAGTCTCGCCTTCATCATCTACATCCATTTCGTCCACTTCGTCTGGCTTCATCATAGCGCTGGTCAAAGTCATCTTGGTCATACGGTCTTTGTACTCGTCAAGCGGGTGACCTGTGAGATATACACCGACCACTTCTTTTTCATAGTCGAGTTTGACTTTGTTGGTGTATTCTTTGACATCTGGGTAGTCTAGAGTGAATGGCACGTCTTTAGTCTCTTCAAACATACCAAATAGGCTAACTTGATTGTCTTCTTTCTCTTTTTTGTAGTGCATGGCACGTTCCACCGCTTGTGAGAATACACCCATAAGCTGACTACGTGGTCTGCCAAAACTATCGAATGCGCCAGAGAGTATTAGGCTCTCCATACAACGTTTGTTTAGTGCTGGCGCTGGTACACGTGTGACGAAATCTACAAGGTCTTTGAATTCGCCGTTTTTCTCTCGCTCTGCAATGATATCGTCAATGACTTGCACACCCACATTCTTGAGTGCTGCAAGGCCGAAGCGAATATCACCACTCTTGTCTACGTTAAAATACGTCTTGGACTTATTGATATCTGGTGGAAGTACGTTGATGCCTTCTTCCTTGGCATAAGCCACATAGTTGGCTATTTCGTCTGCATTAGTAATGCGGTTATTCAGCACCGCCGTCAAAAACTCTGGTTCATAATATGTCTTTAGGTATGCGGTCTGGTATGACACATAACTATAAGCTGCTGCGTGTGACTTGTTGAATGCATAAGAACCGAACTTTTCCATTTCGTCCCAAAGGTTATTCGCCACGTCTTCTGGCACGCCACGTTTCAATACACCATCAATGGCAGGTCTACCATTTTCTGCTGGCAAGCCGTATAGGAAGACTTGACGCTCTTTTTGTAGGTCGGCGAACTTTTTCTTACCCATCATCTTACGCACGCTGTCCGCACGTCCTAGTGTGTAGCCGGCAAGGTCTTGTACAATCTTCATGACTTGCTCTTGGTAGACGATACAGCCATAAGTGACACTCAATATTGGCTCCATGACCGGATTGATATAGGTAATGAGTTCTGGATTGTGTTTATTACGTACAAATGTAGGAATACTATCCATTGGGCCTGGGCGATACATCGCCACACCCGCAATAATGTCTTCTATACAAGTAGGTTGCAGTTGCTTCATAAACTTTTGGAAGCCTGCAGATTCTAGTTGGAATATTGCCTTGGTGTTGCCGGTAGAAATCAACTTAAATACTCCAGCATCATCATAGTCCATCTCGTCAAAGTCAATGGTGACACCATGATTCTCTTTGATATATTCGATAGCCATTTTGATATCTGACAAGTTGCGAAGCCCCAAGAAGTCCATCTTGAGCAGTCCCAAATGCTCCAACTCACCGCCGACATATTGGCTAGTGAGAATGTCGCCATTTCGTGCGATAGGAATATGTCTTTCCAATACATCACCACCAATAATCACACCGCAGGCATGAATACCAGTCTGTCTAGGGCTGTCTTCAAGTTTCCATGCAATGTCTACCACTCTACGTACTTCGTCATTTTCGTTGTACATTTGTACTAGTTCTGGGATTGACTCGTCTGGCTTGTCTGGATTTTGGTCAATGGCGAAAACTTTTTTGATGATATTCGGTCTACGAATGGTGTTCGGTATCATCTTGGTTATCTTGTCCGCAGTGGAAAGTGGCACTTGAAGTACACGTGCTACGTCTTTGATTGCGTTCTTGGCAGCCATTGTGCCGAATGTGATAATCTTAACCACTCTGTCGTCGCCGTACTTTTTCTTGACGTACTCAAACACTTCTGCACGTCTGCTGTCTTCAAAGTCGATATCAAAGTCTGGTGCGCTGACACGTTCAGGATTTAGGAAACGCTCAAAGAATAGACCATATCTCAATGGGTCAATACTGGTAATGCCGATAAGGTATGCCACGATAGAACCGGCACCTGAGCCACGTCCTGGGCCAACCGAAATGCCTGCTTCTCGTGCAGCATTGATATAGTCCCACACGATAAGGAAGTAGTCGATATAGTTGAGTTTGGTGATGACACCCAACTCATACTCAAGACGTTCTCTTATCTCGGGGGTTTCTTTTTTGTATCTCTTGATGATACCTTGCTCACATAGGTCACGCATAAACTCTGGCGAAGTTTGACCAGTACGTGGGTGGTATTGTGGGTACATATAGTGACCATACACAAAGTCAAAATTGCACTTGTCCGCAATCTCGAGAGTTGTGTCTAGTGCATGAAGGTCGTTAGGGAAAAGCTCTGCCAACTCGTCACGTGTCTTGAAATAAAACTCGTCATTGCTAAACTTCATTCTATTAGGGTCGTTGTAAGTCTTATTCATCTGCACACACATGAGTACGTCTTGCATCATGGCATCTTCTCTATTGACATAATGCACGTCATTGGTAATGACCGTCTTGATGCCGAACTTTTGAGAGTATTCTCTTAATTTGTGATTGACTTCTATCTGCTCAGGCAAAAAGTGGTTTTGCAATTCCAAATAATAGTCATCACCGAAAAGATTTTTGAACCACAAAATGAGTTCTTCTGCTTTTTCGTATTCATGCTTGAGTATAAGTTGTGGCACATCGCCAGCCACACAGGCAGAAAGACACACCAATCCTTCGTGGTGGCTCTCGAGTGCTTTTAGGTCGATACGTGGCTTGTAATAATACCCATCACGGAAAGCGATAGTATTTAGACGGCAAAGGTTGTCATAGCCGGTCTTGTCCTTGGCCAGCAGTACAAGGTGGGCGAGTTTAACCTTGCCACTCTTGACAGATAGGTCATCACTGCAATAAAACTCGCAACCAATGATTGGCTTGACACCTTGAGCCTTACATTCGTCATAAAATTGCACCGCACCATACATATTGCCATGGTCTGTCATGGCGATAGCAGGCATGCCGTACTCTTTGGCTTTCTCTACGACTTTTTTGATGCGAGCCGCTCCGTCCAAAAGGCTATATTCAGTGTGTAAGTGTAAGTGTACAAATGGTTCCATATTAATCCTTTTTCTTTTGACTGAGAGTGATAAACTTGTCCAATTTATATTTCATGCCCGCACGTGTCACTTTACGTGGGTAAAGTTCGCATAGTTCGCTCAGACTGCTGTCTGGATTGTCTAGCCTAATGACTGCCAGCAGGCGCATATCTTCGTCTAGTCGCTCTAGCATACCGCTATCTCTCAATTTCTCAATGGCTTTAATCTGCTCAAAACTAGCATTGATAGTCTTGGTTTGGTTGGCATCATAGCAGTTGTTTTGGCGGTTGATATTGTTTTTCATAGTGCGAAGCGATAGGTCGTTTTGAAACTCGAGAGAAGCCTTGATAGCACCTAGTGTCACAAATAAGTCACCTATCTGCTCGCTATCTCGTAGATAAAGTATACTCTTGCCAAGTCGCTTGCCTTGTTTGAGTTTAACATTGAGTTCGCCAAACACTTGACTGCCTAGTTTCAACATCTTGGCATTGAAGAAAGATATCTCCATATTGTAGCCAGTAGATTTGGCATTGATATCTTGCGAAGTGTAGAACTTGCCCGCACCTACAAACAAGCCTTGCGCAAAAGCAAGACGGCAACAATCATTCTCCACAATACGTGGACTTGATACAAAACTATTGTCCACGAACGACAATGCCAAGTCATCTAGCATTTCACCTATGCCGACTCCGTCCAAAAGAATGAACTTCTTGCCAGCAAAATCACCATCTGTGCAATTCACTCGGTCGGCATATAGTTTGGTGATAGTATTTTTGATAAAAAGGTATTGAGTATTATCTACGAACGTCAACTCAATCATTCTGCCGTCGAACTGGTTTGTAGTAGACGCAACTAGTGCCGATAAAAAGGCGTATAGACAACAATTATGTGTCTGCGCCGAGAGAAAGATTTGTGCCCTTGCTTCGTCCAAGTATTTCATGATTTCATTGTACCAAATATGCCCCATTTAGTCAATAGACAATATGGTCAAAAATTAGTCAAAATATTTGATTTCACTCTGCAACCACACCCCATGTTTGTCATAGACTTTTTGCCTTAAAGCTGTCACCAAGTCTATTATGTCCTGACTGGTAGACTTGCCTATATTGACCACAAAGCCGGCATGGACTTCGCTTACCTTGGCAGAGCCTATCGTCATACCCTTCAAGCCCATAAGGTCGATTTCCTTGGCTGGCACAAAGTCGCCCACTCGCATAAAGACACTACCAGCACTTTTGTCCTTGGTAGGCTGGGTAGTGATTTTGGTCGTAAGATTGGTTGTGATAGATTGAACTATCTTTTGCCTATCTCCATATTGACATTTTAATATTATATTTTTAATAAAATAATTATCTGCAATATTACTTTTTCTATAATTAAAAATTAATTTATTTTTGTCTAAATATATTTTTTTGATAATATTTTTTGAAAAATTATGATTTTTTATCGTTTTTTT
>JBKSMV010000058.1:0-10608 GCA_046881985.1 Clostridia bacterium | reverse complement strand
TTTTGAAAGTTGTGATTGTAGACAAACACTTTTTCAAGCTTGAGAGCAAAATGCGAAAAAACTATTTTTAAGGACAAAATTAATATATTTTTTGAGTCAAAACCAAAAGTTGTGCACAATTTTTATGTAAATTTACGTTTTTAATATAAAAAATACACTTTTTTGTGTACTTTTATATGCAAAATATTAATTTTATTTTTTTATTTGAAATATTTTTAATTATTTGTTTTTATTTTTATTTTTTTAATTTTATTTAATTTTTATTATTTATTAATTTTTTGATTATTTTATAATTTATTTCGTAAGTTTTATTGTTCTAACATCCAGTCAATATATACACCATAACCTTTGGTGCTGTCATTTAAGAATACGTGTGTCACGCTACCAACAAGACGTCCATCTTGTATGATAGGGCTTCCGCTCATGCCTTGCACAATACCATTAGTAAGTGTGAGTAGATTTTTGTCCACCACTTTGAAAACTATACTCTTTTCGCTGGCACGTTTTTGTTTGACGGCCTTGATGATTTTGATTTCATAGTCTTTGACACCTGTGCCGTCTGCTTGTGTGCGAATGTATGCCTTGCCTGGCTTAACAGCAAAACGACTACCCAACTCTATAGGCTCATTGGTCGTTTTGGTTTCCAACTCACCAAATATACCATACTGACTATTGGTGTCCACCTTACCGATAGAGCCTTTGCTCCACTCTATGCTGGCTTTGACTTCGCCGGGTGAGTTTCTTGCACCCTTGGTCGCTCCCAAAAACTTGGCATTGTAGACGTCACCAGTTTGGGACTTTGAGAGTGGTGCATTGCCGTCAGTTATGGCATGGCCTACAGCGCCAAATCTTCCGTCCGCCTTGACATATGTCAAAGTACCTATACCATTGGTGCTATTTTTGACCCAAAGCCCTAGTTTGTATTTACCACTCAACATATCTTTTTGCGGTATGACTAGTGCGGTGTAGGTTTTGCCCTGTCGTATATATTCTAGTTGTATCTCATCGCCCTTTTTGTCTCCATTGAGTATGCGGTCTATATCTTCGAGCGAACTGACTGCCACTTTGTCCAAAGATATGATTAGGTCACCTTTCTTCAGTCCTATATCTTTGATAGGATTTTTCTCGCCGTCACGTGTAAGTACACTATTAAAGCCCAAGATTTCCACACCGCCAGCATCTAGGTCAAAGCCTAGCAGGCTACCACCAGCACAGACGGACGTGTCAGTAAGCACTTTGACATTGATAGTACGAATAGGGATTATACCGAATAGACGAAGTGAAGCCTCGGCATCAGTCAAACCTTTGGCATCTACTGGCAGGTCGTCAGCGACGTCCAACTCAAAAGCACCAATGCGAGCATTGTCAATGTCTTGAGCGGTCAGCACCAACCCTTCGTCTATGGTATAGGCTTGCACAAACGGCACTGCCACCAGCGCCAATATGATAACTATGATAGGTAAAAAGACAGACAAAAAAACCTTTTTCTTCATACTGATAGTATTCGTGAAAAAGATTTTGTTATTCGTCGATTTGATTTTTTGCACTGAGTTTCATACGTCTTGCGAGTTCTAGCCCAACCTTTTCTCCGCCAGAGCCTAGCATACGAGCGATTTCTCGTACCTGACCTTCAGGGTCAAGAAGTGTGACGATAGAATGAGTTGTTGTATTGTCGCTCTCTTTGTGCACAAATAGGTGTCTATCTGCAAAGCTAGCAATAGTTGGCAAATGTGTAATGGCGATAATCTGTTTGCTCTCTGCGAGCGCACTGATATTTTGTGCCACCTTTTGACCAATGTCGCCACTGATACCGCTATCAATCTCGTCAAAGAGTAGAGTGTCAATGCCGTCAAGCCGTGCCACTACCGTTTTGTATGCCAGCATAAATCTACTCATCTCGCCACCGCTTATGATTTTTGCCAAACTTCTAGGTGTAAAACCTGTATTGGCAGAGAACATAAAGTCCACTTCATCACTACCTTTACGTGTATAAGGTGTAGCCGTCTTGGTGAATTGTACTTCTAGTCTTGCATTAGGTATACCTAGAGTCTTGATGACTTCCACCACCTTGGCACTTAACTCTTTTGCACCTTGTTGGCGAAGTGCAGTAAGTTTAGACTGCAGAGCCAAAACTTCGGCTTCGTATTTTTCTATGTCGGCTGTTGCTTGGGCGAATGTTTCGCCACTATTTTCTAGCACGGCAACTTTATTGACAATGTCGTCAAGGTAGGCGGTCACATTGGTTAGGTCGCCACCATACTTTTTGAATAAACGTTTGATAAGGTCGATACGTTCGTCGATACGTTCGTATTCGTTGCGGTCATAATATATATTTTCTAGTTCGCTACCCAGTTCGTCTGCTATGTCTTTGAGTTCGATATAGGCATTGTTTAGGCGGTCTGCTAGTGACTGATAGGCATTGTCAAGGTGAGAGATAGAGTTCAACTCTTTGGTAGACATATTTACCTTACCGCAAGCATTGTCGCCGTCAAAAGATGAGAGTTGTTCGCTGGCTGTTTTTAGCGCTAGACCTATCTTCTCTACAGCGTTCATTTTGTCACGTTTGGTGATGAGTTCTTCCAACTCGCCTTCTGCGATATTCGCTCCGCTGATTTCTTCTATCTGGTAGCGGTAGAGATTGATAAAATACTCTTGTTGCTCTGGACTACCGCCAAGGCTTTTGAGTGTATCACGACAATTATTGATGCGGTCAATGTATGAGTTGATTTGCGTCAACAAGTCTGTCGCTGGCTTGCCGACATATTGGTCGATAATGTCTAGTTGATAGTCACGATTGATAATGGCTTGATGCTCATGCTGACCATGTAGGTCGACCAGCATTTTGCTCACTTCACGTAGAGCATTGGTGGTGGTCAGTTCGCCATTGATACGTGCCACCGACTTGCCATTGCTGTCATACTCTCTATCGAGCAAAATCTGTCCGTCACATTCTATGCCAAAACTCTCCGCTACACGCTCACACACTTCGCTAGACACGTCAGTAAAGAGTGCGCTGACTTTCATCTTGTTTTGACCTGCACGAATAAGTGTTTTGTCCCCACGTTCACCGAAACAAAGCCCCAGCGAGTCAAGCATAATGCTTTTGCCGGAGCCTGTTTCACCAGAAATAATGTTCAGTTTGTCACCGAACTCTATTGTTAAATCATCTATAAGTGCTACGTTTTTGATTTTGAGGACTGATAACATAATTAGTTTTTCTTCAATGCTTCTAATACTTTCGCCTTAATCTCTTCAAACATACCTTCGTTTTTCTTTAGCCAAGCGCAGACATTGTCACGACCTTGACCAATCTTGTCGCCATTATAACTAAACCAGCTTCCGCTCTTTTCTACAATATTGAGTTCTAGAGCCACGTCTAGTAGGCAACCAGTTTGGCTGATACCTTCGCCATAGATAATGTCAAACTCTGCAAGTTTGAATGGTGGAGCAAGTTTGTTCTTGACTACCTTGACACGTGTGCGGTTGCCGTACATCTCTGTACCATTCTTGAGAGTGTCTACTTTACGTACGTCAAGACGAACTGAACTATAGAACTTCAAGGCTTTACCACCCGGAGTGGTCTCTGGTGAGCCAAACATTACACCCACCTTCTCACGTAGTTGGTTGATGAATAGCACAATGGCTTTACTCTTGGAAGTGATAGGAGTGAGTTTGCGGAGTGCTTGTGACATAAGTCTAGCTTGCGCACCGATAAAACTATCACCCATTTCGCCTTCAATCTCGGCACGTGGAGTGAGTGCTGCCACAGAGTCAACGACTACAATGTCTACACCGCCACTACGTACGAGTTGCTCTACAATCTCTAGAGCCTGCTCGCCTGTGTCTGGTTGAGAAACGTATAGTTCGCTCAAGTTGACACCGATTTTCTGCGCATAGATAGGGTCAATGGCGTGCTCTGCATCTACAAAAGCAGCCACACCGCCCGCCTTCTGCACTTCTGCCACAACGTGCAAAGCCACAGTGGTCTTACCACTAGACTCTGGTCCATAAATCTCGACGATTCTGCCCCTAGGCATACCACCTATTCCTAGTGCCATGTCCAAAGTTAGACAGCCTGTGCTGACAACGTCAACGTCAGTCACATTCTGCTCGTCCATCTTGATAATAGAGCCTTTGCCGAATTGTTTCTCAATCTGCAAAATGGCTTGCTCAATATTTTTGCTTTTGTCTGCAACCATAATTTCTCCTATAATCTGTATGACTACATATTAGCACAAAGATGTAATAATAGCAAATGATTTTAGCACATTTGTTCGATAACTTTTTATATTTTACAAAAAAAAATATAGCCATAAGGCTATACTTATTTGTTGTCTTGTTTTGGTTCGTCACGAAGTGCGGACTTATTCTTAATCATGTAATTGATACCAGAAATAATAGTGAATACCACACTCACACCTAGAGCCACATTAGACACCCAGTATAGAATAGTATTCAATAGGCAAGCACCGATTTCTGTCATGAGTAGTGCATAGAGAAGGTATCCAGTCAATGCCACCATTTGTGTGACGGTCTTGATTTTGCCAAGTTTGTCCGCAGCGACTACCACACCCTTGCTAGCAGCGAGTTGGCGCAGTGCTGCTACCATAAACTCACGACCGATAATGATGGTGAGAGCGATAATGCCGAAATACATATTGACTGTGCCGTCTGCCACTATCATAAATAATACAGAAGAAGTTAGCAACTTGTCAGCGATAGGGTCAAGGAACTTGCCCAAGTTGGTCACCAAACCACGAGTACGAGCGATATGTCCGTCTAGGTGGTCAGTGAATGATGCGATAAGGAAAAGTCCTAGAGCCACCGCCTTGGCATATGGGAACATAGGCACTAGGTAAAAAAGCATTACAAACGGAATAAGTATGATACGTGAAAGCGTAATTTTGTTAGGAAGATTCATTTTATTTTCTCCTTTGAATATTAACTTGACTATAACACAAAAAAATGGAGATGTAAAGCGAACTATCTCCATTTTTGCAAATTAGTCGTCAGGGAAAAGACTATCAAGGTCGTCAAAGGTCACCATGACCTGACGTGGCTTGTTGCCTTCTGGTTGAGAAACGAACTTGTGGTAGACCAGTTGGTCCATGATTCTGCCTGCACGTACAAATCCTACGCTAAATCTACGTTGGATTGCAGAAGTGCTGACAGAGTTGGTCTCGATAAAGAACTTCAACACACTCTTTGCCAATGGGTCGAGTGATGAGCCGGCATTGTCACCGCCTGCAGAATACTCGTCCTTCTTGGCGAAGATTTCTTTCTCAATGTTGACGTCATAATAGGCATCATTATTCTTCTTGGCGAAGTCAACCACAGCATTGACTTCTTCGCTAGACACGTAAGCGCCTTGTACACGTCTTGGCTCTGGCGCATCATTAGGCTTGAAGAGCATATCGCCCTTGCCCAAAAGTTTTTCTGCACCTGATGCATCAAGCACTGTCTTGCTGTCGGCGAAGTTGGTCAGCGCAAAGGCTATACGGCTTGGGAAGTTGGTCTTGATAGTACCTGTGATGACATCTACGCTTGGTCGTTGGGTGGCAACGATTAGGTGAATACCGCTGGCACGTGCTTTTTGGGCTAGGCGCATGAGCAGGGCTTCGATTTCTCTCTTGTTTTCACTCATTAGGTCTGCCAACTCGTCTATGACTATGACAATGTATTGCATCTTGTCGAGTTTGCCTTCTTTGACGGCTGGTAGGTTGTTGTAGTCTTTGATATTGACTACATGGTTGAGCTTGAGTATGCCATATCTACGTTCCATCTCTTTGACTGCCCAGTTGAGAGCATTGATGGCATGGCTCTTTTCGGTCACAACGTGCTTGGTGAGCAAGTGTGGCAAGCCTTCGTATGCACTAAACTCTACTTGTTTAGGGTCTATCAAGATGATACGTAAGTCTTCTGGGCTTGACTTGTATATCATAGACAAAAGCATGGTGTTTAGGCAGACGGATTTACCACTACCTGTAGAGCCGGCTACTATGACGTGATAGAGTTTGTCTAGGTTGCAGTATTGAATATTGCCAGAGATGTCTTTACCTAGTGCCATACTTATAGGGCTAGGACGTAGCCAAAAGTCTTTGCTCGACACTATCTCTTGGAAATATACCGGTGTCACACTATCGTTAGGCACTTCTATACCTACTGCATTCTTGCCCGGAATAGGTGCTTCGATACGTACACTGCCGTTGGAAGCCAAGGCATAGGCAATGTCGTCAGCATAGGCTTCAATCTTTTTGACAGATACACCTGTTGGCATACTGAGTTCGTAGCGGGTGACGGCTGGACCTTTGGTGACAGCGATGACTTTGGCTGGCACTTTGAAGTTCTCAAGAGTGCTCTCCAGCATCTCAATATTGTGTTGGATTCTGCCACTATCGTCCGCTTCCACTCTTTCCACTTCTTTGAGTAGTGTGAGCGGTGGCTTGACGTAAGGCTTAGGTTGTGGTTTTGGTTGGATTGGCTCAGGCTTAACTTCTGGTCGTACTGGCTCAATCAGTTCGCCTTCAATCTTTGGTTTGTCTTCAAAAAGTCGTGTCGGTGCATTGTACTGATTTTGTGTAGGTCTCACTTCTTGACGTGGCTTGTTGGACAGGGCTTCGGCTGCCATGCGGTCTCGGTCTATAGCCTGCTCGCTGGCTGATTTGATGACTTCTTGGGCAATCTCTTCGCTCTCAATAGGTTCGTCATAAATCTCTTCTAGCATTTCGTCATCAATGTCGTCAATGTCGACAAACTGATTGTCTACTATAGGTGTTGGGGTGATATTTGATTTTTTGTTGAAATTATTTATCTCGTCAGGACTACGTTTGATAGTCTTTGGTGTGGTGTATGCCGAGTAGTCTGTCTTTGGCTCTACTTTTTGAGCAGGAGTGTTGCCGTACTCTGCCTTGACAGCATTGAATGCGCTGGCAGTATTTTCACTCTTGACGAAGATATCTTCCGCCTTTGGCTTGGTTGGTAATACTGGCTCTGGCGGAGTGAGTATATACTCTTTGGTCAACTCTGGGCGACTGGCAGTCTTCTTTGGCAAGACTTCTGGCATATCGCTTGAGATGATTTTGGCATTACTATTCTTGAGTCCTAGTTTGATACGTGCTATCTCGGCCTTGTCTTTGGCTTTGCTAGCATCGAGTGTGACAGGCTCTGGCACTTTGAAGTCGTTGATAGGCACGAAGTCGAGTGTGCTGATTTGAGTCTTTTTTTGTGCATACTTTTGACGTACAACATACTCAATGAGTAGGCTGACAAACACACTGATAAATATAGCTAGAGTGATATAACTACCCACCTTACCCAAAAACTTGACCAATGGGTAAACTATGACACCCAATACCACACCACCTGCGGTAGTACCTGTGCTGTATGTCATCTTTAGATACCCGCCAAAACTTGTGAGCGGATAACTATTAGTGAGTATCAACTGCACCACCATAAGCACTAGAACAAATATGGTGAGTAGGTATGCCACATATCTGCGATGAATGGTGTACTTCTTGACTTTGGCTAGCACAAGTGACATAAGCATTAAACAGATAGTCGCTGGGTAGATGACTAGGCCAAATGCACCGGTAAAGAAATCTCTAAACAATCCCCATGGCAAGACACACAACACCAATATCACAGCATTGATGAGAGCGGTTATGAGCCAGCCGTTGACTTTCTTGGCTGGACGTGGCTCTTTTGGAGTCTTGTCTTTACGTGGTTTTGATGGTTTGTTTTTGTCTGGCTTTGGAAGTTTTGACGTTGATGTATAGATGGACATACAACCTCCTTTGCCTTAATTATAAACAAAAGTTGAAAAAAACACAATTAAATTGACGACATTATATTCTCACTTACCGAAACTAAATCAAATCCTGCGTTTTTGTAGGTGGCAATAATGCCCGGCAAGGCTTGTAAAGTGTGTGCTGTAGGGTGCATGAGTATAAGATTGCCATTGTTTAGTTTTTTGGTGGCACGCTTGTAGACAAGGTCGGCAGACTTATCTCGCCAGTCGATAGTGTCTAGAGTCCACATGATAGTTTTGTAGCCGAGTTCGTCTGCGATGCGGACGGTGTCACGATTGTATGCGCCACTCGGTGGAGCAAAAAGTGTCATCTCTACCCCACTAATGCCTTTGACCATGTCGTGACAGGTCTTGATTTCTTGATATTGTCGTTCGTTAGATATTTTGTCATGGTCTTTGTGCAGATAACCATGATTACCTATCTCATGCCCAGCGGAAATTATTTTATTTAGCAATTCACCATTTTTACTCGCCCAACTGCCACCGACAAAAAATGTGGCTTTCGCTCCGCCCACTTCTAATGCGTGCAAGATAGGTTCGATATATTCGTCACCCCAATATACATTTATCATTAGACTTACATTTGGCTTGGTGGTGTCGCCGTTGTAGTATACTCCTTCCGTTTTGGCACTGGCAACTAATGTGTCCAATGGTATCGCCAAGGCAACCAATCCTAACAGCATAGAAAATATGATAATATTGCTCCAAATAGTCCTTTTGCGCATGAAAAAACTCCTTTGTTTAGCATATGCCAACAAAGGAGCGAAAATGAATTACAATTTTTCTATCAATCTAAAGTCTACTCTGCCTCGGTCGTCAATCTTGATAACCTTAACCTTAACGGTGTCGCCGATATTGACAACGTCTTCCACCTTCTCAACACGCTTGTCGCTGAGTTTGGAGATGTGAATCATGCCGTCTTTACCGCTGACTACTTCGACAAAAGCACCAAATTGCATGATGCGGACAACCTTACCAACGTATTCCTTGTCCATTTCGAATTCCATGCAGATACCTTCGATGATGCGACGTGCTTCGGCAATCATGTCTTCCTTGCTACTGCTGATAAACACTTTGCCGTCGTCTTCGATGTCAATCTTGACACCAGTCTTGTCTATGATTTCGTTGATAGTCTTGCCACCGCTACCGATGACTTCTCTAATCTTGTCTGGGTCAATATTGAATGTGATAATCTTAGGTGCATATGGGCTCAAGCTTTCTGCTGGTTGTGGTAGGCATTCTAGCATTTTATTCATGATATGCATTCTGCCCACTCTAGCATGCTCAAGAGCGGTCTTAAGGATATCTCTATCAATGCCGTGAATCTTCATATCCATTTGGATAGCGGTGATACCACGTTCTGTACCAGCCACTTTGAAATCCATGTCGCCAGTAAAGTCTTCAAGACCTTGAATGTCAGTAAGTACGACTACTTTGCCTGTCTCTTTATCTTTCATAAGACCCATAGCGATACCTGCTACTGGACTGCTGATAGGTACACCTGCGTCCATGAGCGCCAATGTACTACCGCAAACTGATGCTTGGCTAGTAGAGCCGTTAGATGACAATACTTCACTTACTAGTCTTATGGTGTAAGGGAACTCTTCTACTGTAGGGATTACAGGTAGCAAAGCTCTCTCTGCTAGTGCGCCGTGACCAATCTCACGTCTGCCTGGTGCACGAAGTGGCTTCGCTTCGCCAGTAGAGTAAGGTGGCATATTGTAGTGGTGCATATATCTCTTGGTGTCTTCGTCGTCAAGACCTTCCAACTCTTGTGCTTCACTTATCATGCCAAGTGTGAGTGTGGTGCATACTTGAGTGAGTCCTCTAGTAAATACGCCAGAGCCGTGTACTCTAGGCAACACACCATGGTCACACCAGATAGGACGAACTTGTTCTACACTTCTGCCGTCTGGACGCACGCCGTCAAAGATAATCTTGTGACGAATGATTTCTTTCTCAATAGCGAATAGCACATTCTTGATGTGTCCTGCGCCTTCTGGGTATTTTTCCTTAAACTCTTCAAGGGTGGCTTTGGTTAGGTCGCTGATAGCGATTTCACGAGCTTCCTTGTCAAAGTTTTTGAGTGCATCTACCATCTTGTCATAGGCAAAAGCACGTACATCTTGAGTCAAGTCTTCTGGTGGAAGCACTAGGCCTACACGTGTAGACTTTGGCTTGCCTACTTCGGCAACGATGGACTCAATCCATGCTACTTGCTTTTTGATTTCTTCATGAGCAAACATGATAGCGTCTAGCATAGTGTCTTCGCTGACTTGTTGAGCGCCTGCTTCTACCATAAGTACGGCTTCTTTAGTACCGCTGACAGTAAGGTCTAGTTCGCTGACTTCTTGCTCTGCTTGGTTAGGGTTAATGATAAACTTGCCATTGATAAGACCAATATTGACTGCACCAGTAGGACCTTCAAATGGAATGTCACTGATAGACAATGCAATACTAGAGCCCAACATTGACAATACTTCTGGGCTGATGTCTGGGTCAACACTCATAGGTGTACATACTACAGACACGTCGTTGTAGAAGCCCTTTGGGAATAGTGGACGCAAAGGTCTGTCGATAAGACGGCTCACAAGAATAGCCTTGTCAGTCGCACGACCTTCTCTACGTTTCCAACCGCCAGGGATTTTGCCCACAGTGTAGAGCTTCTCTTCATAGTCTACTCCCAGTGGGAAAAAGTCAATACCAGGTCTTGGTTCGCTAGCCATGGTCACGTTTACCATGACAGCAGTGTCACCACAGCGCACCATGCAGTTGCCGTTGGAGAGCATACAATATCTGCC
>JBKSMV010000057.1:0-8180 GCA_046881985.1 Clostridia bacterium | reverse complement strand
ACATTCTAATATCTTCAAACTCTAATGATGATCTTTTTCTTAATTGCAAATCTTCAATTAAAGTTTGGTTATCGACCGAAACTGTTTTTTGTGGGTTATAGAGTTTGTAATATCCTTCTTTGTTCATTACTTCATTCAAGGTAAAGTCTAAAACCCATTCTTTACCTTGATGTTCAAGTTCAACCCAAGTATGTGGAAATGGCATTTTCTTGCTTTGCATTGTGCAATAGCCACTTACTACCTTACTTGGCATTTCTAAATGTTCTGCAAGATGAATACTATCCCAATGACAATGTCCTGACCTTTTATCAGATTGTAATCTCTTTTTAACATCTTCATCTAATGCCGGAATAAAATCAGTTAGTTTAATAAATCTAATTGGTGTATCATCTTTTGCAACGATAGAATATCCTATTTTCTTTCTTTCAAAACTTTTGATTATTCCTCTTCGCTGTGCGTCATTTAAAACATATTCAAAAATTTCAACATTGTTATTCTTTGTAAATGTTCCAATTGACGAAACAATCCACATATTATTCCAGTTAATAGGTGTTCTTTTTAACATTTCAAAAAGTTTTACTGATACAAGTTTCCCACTATTAAGCTTTTCAACAAATTCATTTTCCCATTTGCTAAATCTATCGTTTACCGCTTGCAATTTAGCAAATTCTTCTTTCAAAAATTGTAAACTCATATTAACTCCCTAAAAGTATAAAAAGTATAGCATATTTGAGTCCGAGTGTAAATAGGGGAATAAAAAATACTCTATCAACTAATTGATAAAGCATTTTACTAGTTTCAAAAGTTACAGGACTTCGTATGTGTTTTTCTTTTTTATTTTTTCATCAGTTTTTGCCAACAATCATAGCACAAGGCTTCATAACTTTCATCACCAGCGATATGTATCTCTTCGCCGTCAATGGTTGGTACACCATTTATCATTCTGGCATTGATTATGGCATGGTTGCCACACCTACAAATATGCGGAATATTTTCAAGTGTGTCAGCTATCTCTACTAGACGTTTACTGCCTTCAAATAGTTCGCTTCTAAAGTTGGTCTTGAGTCCATAACAATGCACGTCTATATGTTTGGATAGAGTTTTAAGTTGATTGATTTGTTCGGTGGTGCAGAACTGCGCTTCGTCTATAATCATTACATTTCTCTTGGTGACGATATGATGCTTGTCATAGAGAGTCTGCATATCTGCATTTTTGTCGAATACAATGCTCTCCGCACTCAGTCCAATGCGGGAACGTATACAGCGGTTGTCTTGGCTGTCACCACGATTGTCAATGCTGGGTTTGGCTAGGATTACATTGATACCTTTTTGCATATAGTTGAATCTAGTTATTAGTGCTTGTGCACTTTTGCTACTACCCATGACACCATAGGTAAAAGTTAAACTACTCATTATTCACCTCATATTGATTGTAAGATTTGTCACCAAAATAGTCAAGGTAAAAGACGATATAATATAATTGACTTATAACATAAATTGTAATATAATATTCATTACATTGGAGTAGAAAATTATGGCGACAGATGTCAAGATTTCTTGTCCAGACGGGCATTTTAAGTATCGTGTGGCTGGGTTATTGCAAAGGGGCGACAAATACTTAGGCAATATTATTCAGCAAAATGATTACTTTTGTCTTCCAGGCGGACACGTGGAAATTGGAGAGTCTTTAGATGAAGCGATTATTCGTGAGGCTAGCGAAGAGTTGGGCTTTCCTGTAGAAGTAGTAAAACCTTTGTTTATTATGGAGAACTTCTATAACAAGAGAGGTGAAAAGTGGCATGAAGTCTGCTGTTACTATTTACTCAAATCTAACTATTCTCCCGAGAAGGATTGGGAGATGATAGAAAATGATAAAGGAATACTTAAACGCCAACAATTCAAATGGTTGACAAAAAATGAACTCAAGGCTGCAGATTTTAGACCAGGGATTATCAAGACTGAAATAGATAATTTGGACAAGCATTTTAGAGTGATAACAAAACGATATTAGGAGAAAATTATGAACACTAGACTTTTTGAGACATTACAAGAACGTGGATATATATACCAAATGACTGACGAAGAGCAGGTCAAGAAACTGCTTAATGGTGAACCAACTGTCGCTTATGTGGGCATTGACCCTACAGCAGACAGCCTACACATTGGTCACTGCTTGCCACTTATCATGGCTCGTCATATGCAAGATGCTGGGCATAAGATTATTGTCGTGCTAGGTGGTGCTACTGCCATGATTGGCGACCCTAGTGGCAAAAACGAAATGCGTGCCATGGTGTCTAGCGACTTTGTCAATAAGAATAGACCCGGCATTGAGAAAGCGATTTCTCACTTTTTGCGTCTAGATGGGGATAATCCTGCTATTGTAGTCAACAATGCGGACTGGTACAAGGGTTATGAATACATCGACTTTATGAGAGATATAGGTGTGCATTTCAATGTAAACAAGATGCTTTCATGCGATGCATACACCACACGTCTTGCCAACGGCGGACTCACATTCTTTGAAATGGGCTATATGCTCATGCAGGCTTACGACTTTGTATATCTCAATAGACAATACGGCTGTCGTCTTGAGTTTGGTGGCTCTGACCAATGGGCAAATATTGTTGCAGGTGCAGATTTGGGTAGAAAACTAGCACTTCAAGAAGGTAAAGATGCTGATACATTCCAAGCATTTACCAACGTTCTACTTCTCAATGCTGACGGCAAAAAGATGGGTAAGACAGAGAAAGGTGCTCTTTGGGTAGACAAAGATAAATGTTCACCATACGACTTTTATCAATATTTCTACAACTGCGACGACAGAGATGTAGAGAAACTATTGAGAATATTGACTTATGTACCTATGGACGAGATAAAGACTATTATGCAAGGCGACATTCGTGATGCAAAGAAGCGTATGGCATACGAAATCACCTGCCTTGTGCATGGTGTAGAAGAAGCGGACAAGGCTGTCGCTACAGCGCAAAGTCTATTCGGTCAAGGACAAAGTTCCAACGCTCCAACCAAAGAGATTTCTCTAGCAGACCTAAAAGATGATAACTTGGTAATAGATGTTTTGGCAGCGGCAGGCTTTGTAGCCAGCAAGGGCGAAGCCAGAAGACTTATCGACCAAGGCGGACTATACATAGAAGACGACAAAATCACTTCTGCAACTCAAACTATTACTAAAGAACAACTTGCCAACGGAATACTATTCCGTAGGGGCAAAAAACAATATCTCAAGATTTTAGCGAAATAAAAAGCTCTACTTATGGTTGTAAAACTCAACTAATATTATTGTATTTAACAACTAATCCTATTGAAATTCGATTGTTTATAAACTAAAATGTAGTCAAGATTTAACAAAAAAGTTAAATCAAAAGGAGATTGAAAACATGAATGAGAAGTATTTTGTAGGAAAAAACATTAAGGTCTTGAGAGATAAGTTTGACCTTAGCCAAGAGCAATTGGCAGACAAATTGAATGTATCTAGCCAAGCGGTAAGCAAGTGGGAAACTGGTGAAAGTTATCCATCTATCGACACATTGGTTAGAATGTCTAGATTATTTTGTACGTCTGTTGATAGTATGGTGACTGATGTCCAGACATATGAAGAGTTGGATACCAATGGCAATGCCGTCAACTTTAAGATGAGACAAGTCTTCTTTAGACACCATCGTGGTGAAAGTATTACTGGAGAATTGAACGATATTATCGCTATTATGTTGCCACTTTGCGCAGAAGCAAGAGATTATTTCTGGATTTATGCAGCGAGAGTTATTGTAAAAGCAACACTATATGCAATGCTAGAAGACAAAAACATGACAGAAGATAAGTTTAATATCGCTGGCATTAAGGAAGTATTGCAGTTTAGCAACTGTGACCAAGCGGATAAGCGAGCCAAGATTTCAGCATATTTTGAAGATAAGTCCAAGAAATGCAAAGAGCTCATCAATGTTTATCTTGGCGAAGCGCAAGCTACAGCTTCATCAATTATGAGTCAAGTGGTTGTGTACATCAATATGTTGACTTATTAATACAAATTAATACAAAAAGTACGGGCAAAAGTGTGGAGAAATCCACATTTTGCCTTTTTTGTGGAAAGATTGTGGATTTCTTATGTCTGTAAAGGCAAAAAAACTTTGCAATTTTACCTAAAAAGTTGGCAAAAAGCATTGACACGTGGGTGCGAGAGTGGTAAAATATTGACAAATCTCGAAAGAGATTGTTTTTTATGGAGTAAGAATTATGTTAGACAAAATCACACTTGCTTGTACTGAATGCTCTACACGTGGCTATCAAAGTACAAAGAATAAGAAAACTCACCCAGACAGAGTTGAATTGAAGAAGTTCTGCAGAACTTGCAAGAAGCACACTACACACAAAGAAACTAAATAATTAAGGAGTAGATAATGGAACAAGACAGCAAGACCACACAAGAGAGTTCTGTTGACACTGCTACCACTACCGTTCCTGTTGTGGAAAATGCTAATGCAAACGAGCAAAAGGCGGTTGAAACTGTAGTAGAGAGCCCTAAGGCAGACAAAACTAAAGTTAAACCAAAGAAAGAGAAAAAGCAAAAAGACAAGAAACCTAGCAAGATAGGCACCAAGCTCAAAGAGACTAAGTCTGAGCTCAAGAAAGTGACATGGCCAACTTTTGGTCAAGTAGTCAAGAGAACAGGTGTCGTATTGGCTGTTGTGATTATATTCACATTGGTTGTATTTGGCATTGATAGTTTGCTAGGCTGGTTGTACAGACTGCTTTTATCTGCATTGTAAGGGGTATAGAATATGGCAATGACTACAAATATTGACACCGAACCACAATGGTATGTCTTGCATACCTACAGCGGTTATGAAAGTGTCGCAAAACAAAATCTTGAAATCGTAGTAGAGAAGTTTAGTTTGCAAAATCGTGTCTTTGATATTGTTATACCTATGGAAGACGTTTTGACAGAGAAAAACGGCAAAAAGGTCCTAGTTAGCAGAAAGATGATGCCTAGCTACATCTTGGTTAAGATGATTTATGGCGACGACATCTGGCACGCAATCACTAAAACTCAATACGTTACAGGTTTTGTTGGACCAAAGGGTCGTCCAATTCCTATCGGTGATGACGAAGTTCAAAGACTAAGACTAGAAAAGGTTGTCGTTGACATTGACCTAAGTGTTGGTGACAATATCGAAATTGTTGACGGTCCGCTTGCATCATTCGTTGGCAAGGTGACTTTTGTTGACGCAGACAATTCAAAATGCAAAGCTATGGTTGAGATGTTTGGTCGTGAGACTGAAGTTGAACTATCTTTCTCTCAACTACGCAAAGTTGACTAAAATTAAATTGGTTTATTCGGCTTGCCAGCCGTCTAAATATATTGGGAGAAATGTAAATCTATCATGCATTTCGTAAAAACCACAAAGTAAGGAGAATAATTATGGCAAAAGTAATCGATTCACAAGTTAAACTCCAACTACCAGCAGGCAAGGCAACTGCAGCTCCTCCAGTAGGTTCTGTACTTGGCCCTAAGGGTATCAACCTTGGTATGTTCGTAAAAGAGTTTAACGACAAGACAAGTGCACAAGCAGGTCTTATTATTCCTGTAGTTGTGACAGTTTATAAGGATAGAAGCTTTGACTTCATTCTTAAGACACCACCAGCTCCAGTGCTTATCAAGAAAGAACTAGGCATTGACACAGCTAGTGCGAAACCAAACAAACAAATCGTCGGAACTCTTACAAAAGAGCAAGTTCGCAAGATTGCGGAAATTAAGATGCCTGACCTAAATGCTGCTAGCATTGAGGCTGCTGAGAGCATGGTACGTGGTACTGCTCGTAGTATGGGCGTTAAGGTAGAGGATTAATCATGAAAACTAGTAAGAAATATGCAGAATCTCTAAAACTTATCGACCAAACTAAAGTTTACGAAGCTAAGGAAGCTTTGGAAACTCTAACAAACTTGCCAAAAGCTAAGTTTGACGAAACAGTTGAATTGCACGTAAAACTTGGCGTTGACGGTCGTAACGCTGACCAACAAGTACGTGGCGTAGTAGTATTGCCAGAAGGTACTGGTAAGTCTGTACGTGTTTTGGTTATCGCTAAAGGTGACAACGCTGACAAGGCTACTGCTGCAGGTGCTGACATCGTTGGTGCTGACGAAATCATCACTAAAATCCAAGGTGGTTGGTTGGACTTCGACGTATGTATCACTACACCAGACATGATGGGCAGTATGGGTAAAGTTGCCCGCGTTCTTGGACCTAAGGGCTTGATGCCAAATCCAAAGAGCGGTACAGTTACTATGGACGTTGAGAAGGCTATCAAAGACGTAAAAGCTGGTAAGGTTGAATATCGTCTTGACAAGAATAACATCGTTCACGTTGTTATCGGCAAAATCAGCTTCGGCGTTGACAGACTCAACACTAACCTTGAAGCAGTTATGAATGCTATCGTTAAGGCTAAGCCTGCTGCTGCTAAAGGTCAATACTTGAAGAGCATTTACCTAGCAACAACAATGAGCCCAAGTGTGAAAATCAATTACATCGCTCAATAGAAAATAAGGACATTTCGTCCTTATTTTTTTGTTTAATTACCTGCATTGAAAATAAAAAAAAGAAGCTCATGGCTTCTTTTTATTGTTTTTATTGTGGCAAATAGTCAGACACGTTTTCGTTAGCATCTTCGTATGCTCTAGACAACACATCATCAACCAATGCTACAGCATCAGCAGTGTCTTGCACTACGATAATTTTCTTGTGTACAGCTTTGTAGCTAGCGAATGTGTTAGGATTGCGACCATTCAACTCAACAGCTGTTCTCTCAGCTAGGCTTGGATTGTTTTCGATTACACCCACAATCTCTTTTGCGGTGCGATTGCCGTCATAACGTACAGCCTTTACAATGTAAGACAATGTTTTCTTTTTAGACATAAATATTTCCCCTTAAAATAATTTACCTTTAGTTTATCATAAAATGTTCAGTTGTCAATAGGCAATTTATTAATATGAGGCGTCCGTAAATATTGAACACAATTTTATACCAATATTAAGGGCTGCAATCCAAATTGCATCATTTGCGCAGGAAATTAAAATTGTGATGTTAAAAACATGATTAAAACTAGGCAGATATAATATTGTCGATATAATTGATACGACATGACAAACAAGCAATATTATAAAAATGATTTGTAAAGATGTGCATAATGACCTTATCTTTTTCTTTTTATCCAATTCATTCATATTTTTCTCCTATGTATACTATAACAAATATATCATAGGGGAGGGGGGTAGTCAAGGAATTATAAGAAAAAAACGAAGAGTTTTCTCTTCGTTTATCTCACAATCTCTACGTCAGTAGAACCAGCTGTGCCGTCAAAGTTGCCTTCTAGTATACTTTCAGCCACCGTTTTAGCTTTCGCTGGGTCACGAACAATGGCTGCTTGACTGCTAGATGCTGTATAATATACCGCTTTGTTTTTGTTAGTTTCTGCCAACTCTCTCAACACATTGTCAATAAGGCTTGGCTCACTTACAAATGCACCTACGGGCTTGCTTGTGCCTTTCACTTTGTCGTGTTCCTTAATCACTGTTAGTCTTGCTTCGATTAAACTCATATATTTTCTCCTTTATAAGAGCATATTCTACACGAGAGCAGGGTATGAGTCCATAGCGAAAGGTGTCTAGTTGTGTCGATTATTGTTGAATTGTGTCGGTTTTGGATTCTTTAGAAAGTTTGCGTTTGCAATAATGTTTTTTGCCACAATTTGGGCATTTTAATCTTCTTCTAGTAATAGTGTGTACACCATTCATATACGCTGAAAATGTTGGCTTGAAGTGGTGTTTGCAATCTGGGCATTCATATATGCTTGAGTCAATGTCTAATATCGTTGTTACTATGAGATTGCATAGGGCGATAACCAAACCTATAACAATTATCACAATTCTAGTTCCTTCACTAATATTAGGTAAATATGCACTTAAGCATGCCGATAGCAGTAAAATTGCTATACTTACCACGCCAGTTATAATGGAAAGAATCATTTTCTTTTTGTTTTCTTTATGTTCGTTTACTAGGTTGGCAAGGTTTTCTTCGGCGGTTTGCTTATATTCTTTTTCTTCTAGTCTTTTGCCAGACAAAAGTTCATTTACAGAGATATTCAGTATCTCGCATAATGGTAGCATAAGC
>JBKSMV010000056.1:0-6319 GCA_046881985.1 Clostridia bacterium | reverse complement strand
TGCAGATTTTAGATAAATCTCTCTCTCAAACTCCATATATAATAAGTTTAACACAATATAGTTTAATTGTAAAGACAAAAAAATTAGATATATTTTTATTATTTTTGAAAATATGCCGTTTTTCTTTTGACAAAACATTTTGAAATTGACAAAATGGAATTAAACGAAAGGAGATTTTTTATTGTGCACATACTAGACGAATTACACTTGGCGGACGTGGAGTTACGCAAAAGCTTTATCACAAGGATTGTCGGATTTTTACTCGTTACCATTTTCTTGGTAGCAGCGCAGATGTTCCTATTCTGGTACATCAGCGACCAAATCACTTTGGATTCTCAACCAGGCAAGTACAACACCTATGCTCAACATAGCGGGTATTATGAGAAAGAAGATGACGGACAATACACTTGTTATCTATACGATGGTGGTTGGAAACGTTTTGAGAACGTGACCGAATACAACATGAGTCAAATCAAGTTGCAATTTAGCAACGAAGGCAATGCTGACAAACTTATCGAAGGCACACCTAATTCAACAGATATCGGTCTCATGACCTGGGTACACAAACTTATCATCACAGTCATCATTGGTGGCGGACTAGGACTAGTGCTTGAACCACTATTTAGACGTGGACAAAATAGACGTCAAGTACTCGTATTCTGCGAGATGTATAATGTAGAAGAAAACAACGAAATGTTTGACGAAAGCATTTTGGAAACAATCAAAGGTTATCAAAATATCTGCAAAGAGAAAAACCTAACCGAAGACCAAAAGATGAGCAAGCTTTTCCTATCAGAAAGACTTGTCAACCCAGACAAAGCGAAACGTCGTGAAAAACACTTCGCAGTCAAAGCTGCCAAGGCAAAACTTCGTGCAGAACAAAAAGCATTGGAAGAGAGCAAACTTATCCAAGAAGAGCGTATTGCTAAAGAAAAGGCTGAAAAGACTGCCAAAGCTAAAGCCGAAGCCCAAGCTAGAGCAAAACGTGAAAAGAATAGACAAGACCACATCAAACGTCAATACGAAGCCGAACTCAAACGTCTTGACGAAGTTATGTTGGTGGCAACCAATGACAATATTCCAGAGATAACTGCCGACATGACCGAAGAAGAAGTGGCTAAGATAAAAGAACTACAAAAACAAGAAGCCGTACGTGTCAGCGAAAAACGTCAACTCATTCGCCATATGCGTAAACAATCCAGCTTTATGAAATAAAAAAACAGCCAGCATTTGCTGGTTGTTTTTTTATATCTCTATCAGTTGTCCACTCTTTATTGAGTAGATATATTTCGCCTTGATAGGCTTATGATATGCCTTTTCGCAAGCCATGGCATAGAGATTGACTTGTGGTGAGTATCTCTTTTTTAGGCTCTGCGGACTAGAATTGCTATACTTATAGTCAACCACAATCAGTCCGTCAGGCTCTTCTATGATTAGGTCGACCACACCCTGCACTAGCACTTTGTCAGTTGTGTGGCTGGTAGGCACTATCACATTGTATGGCACGTTCATCATAAACTGCGACTCGGTAGTCATTTGGACACAATTGCCTAACAATGTGGACAATACATCATAGCACTTTTTGAGCAAAGTTTTGTCCAGGTCAGTTTCATATGAATCAATACGCGCATAACACTCGGCTTGGTCTACACACATACAATCTTGCAACGCTTTGTGATAGGCTGTACCCAACTCTGGGCTTTCCGCCCTACCGCCAATACTTTCGCTAGTAAGTAGTTTGGTTGGTACAAACGCATCTTCCACAAGTTGCTTGGTAATCTGCGTAATGCTATTTTTTAGACTTATCTGCTCAGCCACACCGTCATACTCAAAGTTTAAGTTGCGGTCGAGCATTTCGTCAAAGTCGATATCTACTCGTTCTTCCACAATTTCCGCTTCGTTATATTCACATTCTTCAGGGGTGACAATGTGTACCTTGGCATATTCACTTTCGGTATCTGTGACACTAGACACAACTCCACCGAATACTGCCAAAATGTTTTCGAGATAACTATTCGCACCTTCAATCTTTGCACTTTCAAAGAGTTTGTCATCACAACTGCCCACAATGTGTAGTTGGTTTTGTGCTCGTGTCATAGCCACATACAATAGGCGAAGTTCTTCATTGGCTTCTCGTTCCAACACACACGTTTCGCAGGCGACTCTTTGCATTGTTTTGGCTTTTGTACGCTCACTCTCGTCATAATAATCAATGCCCATGCCTAGATTTAAGTCACAAACTACACGTTTTTTGGTGCTAGCAGACGAGTACTCCGCTCCGGCATCAATGAGTATAACTATTGGGTACTCAAGACCTTTACTCTTGTGGATTGTTTGTATTCGCACACTATTGGCACTAGTAGAAAATGTGGATTTGTTCTGTCTATCACTATTGCTATCAAGTCCCATTAGATAGTCGGCAAGTGTTTGACCTTTTTCTTCTTCGGTCATATTCATCAAAAAATCTTCCACCAGAGCCACTTCTTGCATACCATTTGGTGTGTTGGCGATGTAGAGATAGAGATGATATTTGTACAATAGCATCTCAAAGATTTGTAGCACTGACTTGTTGACGATATTCTTTCTCATGTCAGCCAAGGTTGTCAATGCTGTGTCTAGTTTGGCTTTCAAGTCATCATCTTGAGTATAATTGTGGATTTTGTCAAAATAGCTTTCACCTTCCACCTTGGCAATGGCACTCATATCTTCAAAAGTCATGTCACCTATACTAGATAGATATACAATCCAATCCACGTCTGCAGTTGAGTAAGATATCACTTTCATTACAGAGAGCAAAACTTGTAGCCCTTCGCAAGCGGTGATATCTGTCGTCTGATCTATGGTCACAGGTATATTTTGCGACTGAAGTTGCGAAACCAATTCTCTCACTCTTTGGCTGTCGAGTTTACGTGACAAGACACAAATATCTCCAAAGTTGACTTGGCGCATTTGCTTTGTCTTGCTGTCATATATTTGAGTGTGGATTAGTTTGGTTATCTTGTTGGCTACATATTTGGCAGATAGCATAGCCGTTGTCACTTTGGACTCAAAGTTGGTGTCTGCTTTGACACTATATACAGGCAAGGATTGTTCTGCTGGCTTGTGACTAGATTCGTCTAGCAATATATCAATATTTACTTTGTCAGGGCAAGGAAAGTCGTCACGCATTGGCTCAAACTGACTGGTAGACTGATAGTCAATGCCACCACGTTCTTGGGTCATGATTTTGTTGAAAACTTGATTGACAAATAGCAAAACTTTTGGATTGGTACGATAGTTGACATTCATCTCTTCCGCCACACCCAAATCGGCATCACTCTTGTAGTCGTTGTACAATCCAACAAACTGCTCTGGGTTGGCGAATCTAAATCCATATATAGATTGCTTGACATCGCCTACTAGGAAAAGATTTCTGCCCGAACTAATCCTTGACACTATCTCACCCTGTACAGAGTTGACGTCTTGAAATTCGTCTACAAAAATGTATTTGTATTGTGCACGTAAATCGTCTACAAATTGCTCATTTTTCAAAAGTTCCAGCATTTTAATCTCAATATCATTAAAATCCAAAACATTTGATTTTTGCTTGTTTTTTTCAAAATATTTGCCAAATTTCTTAACAATTTCAATAAAATTGGTGATATTTTTGATTATTTTTGATTTTTCTTGATTTTTTAATATTTTTATTTCTAAATATTTTTTTATTATTTTATTTTTGAAATTATTTATTATATTAGAAAAAGTGGCATAATCAACTATCTCTTTTGCATTACGAACGCCTTGGAATGAGTAGTCATTTATTTTATTCAAAAGGGCTAAAGCCTTGTCCAATTCGGTGCAATCGAGTAATTCTCTCATGTCAGCGGACACACTCTCTTGCATTGTGACTAGTTTGTCGTTGCCAGCAAGGTCACAAACACTAATTAGTCGCAAGGTTTCATTCGTTTTGTCTTTTATATTGTCTAGCAGATAGTCTACTATCTTTGTTTCGTCATGATAATTTTGTATAGCATTGGACAGATATTCGTCTTGGTTTGGCAGAGTGGCGACAAAATTGTATACCCCTTCCACCGCTTCAAACAATACCCCATAGTCACGTCTATTGTCGCTAAATATTTCTATAAGGTCAGTAAGAGCAGACTTGTCCATATCTTTGAGTGCCTGGTTGAATGAGAGATTACGCAAATACACATCTCTAGCACCTTCTACCACCTGCACATTGGCATTGATACCTAGTGCATAAAAATACTTCTTGATAGTACGCAAACAAATTGAGTGTATAGTACCAATACTTGCAGACAAAAGTCCGTCTTTGATAACTGCCAACTTGGTGCTGTCTTCAGGGTGAGATTCAGCATATTCTTCCACCTTGGCATTTAGACGAGATTTCATTTCGTCCGCCGCCGCAATGGTGAATGTGACAACCATAATCTCACTAGGTGCGACTTGCCCGCTTATGAGCATATCTGCAATCTTCTGCACCATGATAGTTGTCTTGCCACTACCAGCAGAGGCACTAACGAGTTCGTTGGTGTCTTTTGGCTCTAGCACTTTTAGTTGGCTTGCATGAAACTTAACTTTACTCATTGTCCACCCCCAAACTTGTATTGTGGTCTAGTTTCGTATTGGCTTGACGAGATAATATGCCACGACTATGCACTCGGCATACCGCACAATAAGGGCAACTCTCACACACCTTGACCAAAGGTTTTGGCTCAATATTTCCACTAGCAATTTCACTGACTGCGCCTTGGCTTACTTTTACAGCATAGTCCAGCAGTTCGTTCATTTTGCTCTCGCTGACACCACGTTTGCCCTGCCTATTCTCTAGCACGATTTCGCCACTCTTGCGACTAGCAGATTTGGCAACAGATATAGGTATGATATCGCTCTTGAAGTCGTTGTCATCTACGATAGACTTGTCCAATGCAAGAATATTGTCACTATGGTCGGTATATACCCCTTCAAAGTGTGGCTTGGCTTTACCTTTGTTAAACTCGCTTCTTACTGGCATATAAAATACCCCACCACAGCGGTAGTCTTTGCCCATGAGTTTGGTTAGAGCGGTCTGCATGGCTTTGCCGTACAAGAAAAGTTGTACCTTTTCGCCATAGTACAGGTCTTTGAAATGTGTAGTTTGACGTTTACCAGTTTTGTAGTCAATGATTCTAAATCTGTCCTTACTCAAATCTACCCTGTCCACCAATCCGTATAGTTTAATCTCTCTACCATTGGCATCAAACTTGACACCATTATCGCCAAAACGAGAAAACTCTACATACTTATTTTCATAGTCGGACAAAGCATCAATATTTTCGCATTTTTCTAGGAAGCGTAAGGCTTCCTTTTTCACCTTTTCGATAAGAGCAAAGTTTTTGTCAGTGAGTAGTTGAGCGTGTCTGTCTTCGCCAAAATACATATTGACTGACATATCTATAATTTGTGCTTTGGTTTTATCTCTATATTTGTAGAAGTTCTCTGCCACAAGGTGCAAAATATTACCCACGTCAAATGACTGCAAAGACGAACTCTGCTCTTCCTTGGCACGTAATACGTATCTCATATAATGTTGGAACGGGCAACGGAAATAAGTCTCCAATTGAGATGCCGATACACTATCATTTTTGAACACATGACTGGTGTCGCCAAGTGTGAAATCTTTGGCATCATTTACTGACATTTTGTCACGTAATGCCCAATAGATAGGATTGTATTTATTTTTGTAGTCATTATTGGTTAGGAAAAATGCACTATCATTTTTACCTGTAGGCAATATAAATCTGTAGTCACCATTTTTGTAAGCATTGTCAAAGCTGGAACGTTTCAAGATTTTGATATTCTGCAATTCGTTATTTACGCTCAACTGGAACTTGGCATTGAACTCTTTAGTGAGCACACTCAATGCACTATCATTGATGTCGTGCAGACTGACAAACAAAGACCTATTGAATAGGTGTGCGAGATTGAAGAGTTGAAAACGAGCCAAACTATTGATATGACTAATGCTTGGTGCAAGGTTGTGTGACATCTTGAGCGACATTATCTCATCATCGGTTATCACGCCGGCATCTGCCGAGTAGTGCGGTGCAGTATTGCTGTCGCAGTTGACTACAAAGAGATAATCCCTGCTTTCATACATATCTTTGGCTTCTGTCACAAGTATAGTGTCTAGCGAAATCGGCAATGGCATAATCTTGATACTAGCACACACCACTTGCATTATTTCCACCCACTCTTCTATAGTAGTTGGTTGTGACAACGTGTTGATAGTGTCCAAAGATTTTAGCAGTTTGTCTTTGGCTTGTGACAATATTTTTAC
>JBKSMV010000055.1:0-5131 GCA_046881985.1 Clostridia bacterium | reverse complement strand
CAAAAATTAAATAAAAATTAATAAATAAATTATTTATTTATGAAAAATTAAATTATTAAAAAATAATTAATTGATAAAAATAAAAAATATTGTCAATTCTTTTGTCAGTCAAACTTGACAAATCGACAACTCTAAACTATAATGTGGAAAAGTAGAGGAGGCAGGTTATGACTTTTGATGCACAAGAGAAGTTTAGATTGGTAAAGGAGCGTATGCAGTCCGAAGTGACAGCTATCACATTTGACCTATGGGTTGATGGTTTGGAACTAGCGGAATACGACGCAACTGCTGAAAACAAGATTCTATATATCGTGGCACAAAACTTGACCGCCAAGATGCAAGTGACCTTGCCTCACGTATTTGAGAAGTTGAAAAAGTGTGTTGAGTATGAGTTTTTGGAAGGTAGCATTGTACAAATATTAACTCCAGAAGAGTACGACGACAGAAAACGTCAGTTGGAACTCGCTGAACAAGAGCAAAAACAACAAAATGAGTACAATGAGCCACAAAAAGAGAGCAAGTTCAATCCAAAATACACTTTCTCCAACTTTATTGTAGGTAAATCTAACCAATTCGTAGCCGCTGCAGCCAAAAGTGTAGCCGAAACACCTGCTGTTAGATTCAATCCACTATTTATATATGGTGGTGTTGGACTTGGTAAGACTCACCTACTCCATGCTATTGGCAATAGATTGCACGAATCTCGCCCTGACCTTAATTGTATATATGTGACTTGTGAGAAGTTTACCAACGACTACATTAGTGCTCTTCGAATGGGTAAAGACAATGCTCAATTCCAATTTAGAGAGAAATATCGTAATGTAGACGTACTTCTTGTAGACGACATTCAATTTATGTCCAACAAAATGGGTATACAGGAAGAGTTCTTCCACACTTTCAACGATTTGTACCAAAACAACAAGCAAATAGTCATCGCTTCTGACCGACCACCAAAGGACTTGCCAGCACTAGAAGAGCGACTACGTAGTAGATTTGGTAGTGGTCTAATCCAAGATATTCAAGTACCAGACTACGAAACAAGAATGGCAATCTTGACCAAGAAAGCCATACTAGAAGGCTATTCTCTAGACAATGAAGTGATAGAGTTTATCGCCAATCGCCTAGACACCAACGTGCGTGAAATGGAAGGAATGCTAAGTAAAGTAGTATTTTATGCCAGTCTACTTGGTAAATCTAGAGCAACAATGGAAGACGTACAAGATGCACTCAAGGACGAAGGCGAAGTCAAGAAAGAAGATATCTCTGCAGACCTTATCATTGATACGGTGTGTGACTTCTACAAAGTGTCACGTATAGACGTGCTTGGCAAGAAAAAGACTAAAGAAATCGTAGAGCCAAGACAGATAGCTATCTATCTCATCACAGAGACCATGAATATACCACTAACAGCCATAGGCACAATCTTCGGTGGCAAAGACCACACAACTATAATGCATGCTAGAGATAAGGTGTCATCAATGGTCAAGTCAAATGCACATCTCAAGATGCAAATCAATGATATCAAAGCAAGAATATTAAAGAATTAATAAAAAAAGAGAATGTAATTATTCTCTTTTTTATTTGTCTGCTTTCACATTGCCGTTTTGTATGCGAATAGTTTTCTTTTTAGCGGTAAGTGTATCACGTGTAGCGGTGATAAGTGTTTGGTAGTTTTGGATTAGTCGGCAGAGTGCATTTTCTCTGTCTTCGTCCAACTCACTCATAACGTCATCTAGTAGCAGGATTGGGTATTCGCCACACTCATTTTTCACTATCTCCATAGTTGCAAGTTTAAGTGAAAGGCTGACTGTGCGTTGCTGACCTTGTGATGCATAGAGTTTACAACTTTTGCCATTGATTTCTAGTGTCAAATCATCTCTATGTGGGCCGACCAAAATGTAGCCTAATTCCATAGAGTGTGAGAGTGTACGTTTGAGTTCACGTTCTAGGTGCTCTGCCAAAGTGCGATTGTCAGGCAAAGTGTAGCCATAGGCAATATTCAACTCTTCGTTGGCACAAAGTTTGTAGTGAATGTCCCTTGCATATGAGCGAATATTCTCTACAAAGTCTATACGTGTATTGATAATCTTTTCCGCACAGGAAATGAATTGTGGTCGCCATGCGCACATTTGTTGTTCGGTGAGTTCTGGGGAAAGGTGTTTTTTGAGTATGGCGTTCATCTGCTTGAGCACTTTGTCATACTTTGATAGTGCCAAAAGGTAGGACTTGTCAAACTGGCTTATGCTGATGTCCAAAAATCTACGTCTATCTTCTGGCATATCTTTGATAAGTCTTAGTTCGTCAGGGCTAAAGTAAACTACTTTTAATGCCCCAACTAGAGAACTGAGTTTAGTGAGAGCGACACCATTGATTTTTATCTGCTTTTTGCCTACACGATTGATGACTATCTCGATATTTTTGTCGCCCGCCATAGTGTGAAAGTCTAGACTGATATATGCTTTGTCTTTGTCCGCTTGAATGAGCGAAACTTCCTTTTTGGTGCGGGGACTTTTGCCCAGTGCACAAAAATATATTGCTTCGAGCAAGTTGGTCTTGCCTTGTGCATTGTTGCCTACAATGAGATTGATGTGTTCGTCAAAACTGGCTACACCAGCGGTGTAGTTGCGAAAGTTTTTAAGGAAACACTTCTTTAGTTGCATGGTTGTATATTAACACACTTTGCAGATTTTATCAAACGAATAAAATACCAAAATAAAAAAGGTCAACAATAAGTTAACCTTGTCTTGTATTAATATCTTTGTTGCGAATGGCGACAAACTCATTTTCCAAAAGTTGAATGGTACGTTTATAACGATTGTAAGCGAATTGATAGTCCCCAGCTTCTATGGCACTAACACATTCGGCAATAATTCTGTTGTATATAAAAGGATAATATTTGTCTTGCTTTCCAGACTGATTGATACCACGTACAATAAGTGGTGCAACTGCATAATAGTGTTGTTTTTCTTCTGGTGTTATATGTTGGTCTCTAAAACGTCTTAGCACTGTTAACTCGTGGCAGTTATCATTGAAGTTTTGTTTGTAGTGATGCATACAAGCGGTGGTTAGATAGCAACCTTCATTTTTTTGTATATCTGCAATACTAGGATTTTTAGAATCATTGCTTTCTTCTCTAATATAATCTGGAGGATTTCCCGCGTCAAAATCTTCTTTCTTTTCCCACTTAGCATGACTATGACCACCATCGCCATTGTCTGCAAATTGATTAACTTGTCCCTTTGAATTAATACGGGTGTAAATTAAAGTTATTTTTCCAGTTTCGGGGTCTTCTGCTGCGCTAGCATAACCCCATTTTTTACCATTATTGGAACAATTTTGATTGTTTGTTGTAATGTTTTGATTATTTTTTGTTGTATTTGTTTGATCTTCCATAATAATACCCTACCTTTTAATTTTACTCCAATCCCAAATATATTCCACATCACCATCATCGTAGAAGATAAACTTATCTCTACCAATTTTATCAAAAAGTTCATCGAATTTTTTAGAGATTGTGGTTGTTAGTTCTAAGAGTTCTTTTTCAGTTAATGATTTATATGTTTTTACATATTGCTCATATGATACGAATGCTTCATCATTAAATATTTCATATTTATTATTAAAGTCCGCGTAATCTTCCAATGCCAATGCTGAGCAATAATTATATCTTACATTGCAATTGTTTCTTATATAGTTTTCTTCACTAGACCAAACGTTACCATTTTTATCTGTATACATATTATTCTCCTTTATTTTCCCAAATAAATTCTACGTCGCCATCATCGTAAAATACAAACTTCTCTTTGCCAATTTTATCAAGAATTTCATCAAACTTTTTTGCAATAAGTGAATATTCTTTAATCAGTTCTTCTTCTGTCATTTTATCTTTTTGATGTGTGAGTTCACAGTATTTGTTCGATACGCCTTTGTCATATGGTATGGGATTCTTTTCAAGGTCATCATAGTTTTCTAATGCAAGAAAAGAACGAAAGTTTTTATAAGATAATTTTCTATATAAAAGAAAATTTTCTTCGCTAGACCAAACACGACCATTTTTTTCAGTATACATAGACACTCCTTTACTAAGTAGATATTACCAAAAAGAATAAGCAATGTCAAAGTTGTTCTTTTTAAGTTGTAGGGTAAATAATTATACAATTTTTGCAGAAGATAGATTTATGAAGAAGTTGCTATTTTTACTGGCTGTCATAATGCTTATATCTTTTGCACCAATGCGGGTGGTGTATGCTCTACCAAATGCGTTGGACAGCATCACTATCGAAGACATTGCCATAGACGACGAAACCAATGCGCCGTCGATAAGTTATATAGTTATAGACCAAGACGAAAATGTTATCAGCGAACTGACCAATGTTGAGCATGGCGACAGCATTATCGTTGACTACAAAGAGTATGAAATCGACTTTATCGACTACGAACAAAAGGTGGCATATGCAAGGCTGATTCGCACTCTGCCCAAGCCAAAACGTAGTCTAGAAAAGGATACTAATAATTCAAACAATATAATCAAGAGAACGATAGGCCTGTATATGACTCATAATGACGAGAGTTATATGATAGGTGACGGAGTTTCTAGCATCAATGGTGCAGGTGGCATTCATGACGTGGCGAAAAAATTGGCTAGCGACCTTTCTGCTCTGGGCTACAGCATATATCTCAAAGAAACGATACACAATCCGCATGATAGCGGAGCATATACACGTAGCCGAGCGACTGCTAAAGCCTTGCTCAATGAGAACGTAGATGCACTTTTTGATATTCATCGTGACGGAGTGGCTCGCTCTGTCTATGTCAAGACTATTGACGGCGTAGAAAGGTGTAAGGTTCGTATAGTTATAGGTAAAGGAAACTCTAACTACCAAAAAAATCTTGACTTTGCTCTACAGATGGTGTCTGTCGCAGAAGAAATATGCCCATGGCTTTTCCTAGATATATACTCTGGCAAAGGTACATACAACCAAAACTTGCGTGAAGACATTTTACTATTTGAGATGGGAACATATTTGGCAGAAAAAGACCTAGTAATGCAGACCACTTCTAGCCTAGCCAAAGTGATAGATGCTACCTTGGACGCCAAGTTTGTGACCACCACCCCAGATATAAATACAGG
>JBKSMV010000054.1:0-1736 GCA_046881985.1 Clostridia bacterium | reverse complement strand
AACTCTTTCGATAGGTAAGTCAGGCAACTTTTTGTCTACGAATATGAGTTGATTGAGTTGTGCTTTTTGCTCGGTAGTGATTGGGTAAGCATATTCGATAGGTGCGCATGGATAGTGAACTTTGGTTTTGAGTGTTTTAACTATTTCGCCGAATGATTGCTTCAAGGCACAGACAGCATCTAGTACTATCATGCCACCCAAGATTCCGTCCTTGCTGTATATATGGCGAGTGAGTGCAATGCCATTTGACTCTGCACCCATAAAGGCATTAGTTTGAGCCATAACTTCGGCAATCGCAGCAAAACCTGTCTGCGCATCATACACTGGGACATTGTATTTCTTGGCTAACTTTGGTATGAGCGAAGTCATGGCATTGTTTTTGACTATAGCACCAGAGTAGCCCTTTTGACCGACTAGGTAGTGAATGAGCACCGCCACAACATAGTTACAGTCATAGCCAGTGCCGTCACAATCCACAATGGTAGTGCGGTCAGCGTCTCCGTCAACTGCAAAGCCTAGAGAATATTTTTTCTTGGTAATTTCGGTCATCTGGTCGGTAAGGTTTTGCAAATATGGTGCTGGCAATATACCCTTAAATAGTGGGTCACGTTCTGCATTAAGTATTTTGTAGTTTTTAAGACCTAACTTCTTGCAGATGTAGTCCAAACAACGTGTGCCGTTGCCGTTCATAGCATTGAGCAGTAGTTTTGGTTGGGCTGAAGCGATAGTTTTTTTGTCTAGAAGAGAAATCAAGTCATCACAATAAGGTTTAATGTCTTTTGAGAGTGTGATTTTGCCTTGAGAAAGTGCCGTGTCAAAGGCTAGAGTTTTGACTTTGTTGGCTTTTATCTTGTTGGCATAGCCTGCGATAGTGTCTGCCACCTTTCGACCGGCTTCTATACCGCCACGTAGGAAGATTTTGATACCATTGTAATAGAATGGATTGTGGCTGGCAGTCATCATTACACTGAGTCCATGTGTTTTGGCTGAATGTGACACAAGTGGAGATGGCATTGATTCGTCGAAGAAATGCACATTGTATTTCATAGCAGTCAGCACTTCTGCCACCTGACGAGCGTATTCTTTACTATTGAAGCGATTGTCATAGCCAATAGCAATGGTCTTGATAGTTTTGTCTGATTTGGCGAACTTGCCTATGGCATAGGCGATACGTTTGACCACGTCATGATTGAATGTCTTGCCAATAATACCTCTATAACCGCTAGTGCCAAACTTGATAGGTATGTGTTTGGTCTGTGGTGAGTTTAGAGTTGACGCAAGTTCTACATTGTCAAAGATATTTTTGTCTAAAATGTAATTGTAGATTATGAAACTAGGAACGTCATTAGCTGATATATCATCTTTGTACGGAGTGAAACACACTTCATGAGCAGTATGATAAATGTAGCCTTTGCCCACAAGGTCGATTATGAGTCGCTCTTTGTGTGTTTTGACAATATTGTAAAGATTTTTTTCTTTGAAAACTTTTTTGGCTAGGCTATCAGTCATTATAGTCAAACTGCATGACTTAATCTCACGTGGTGTGAGTGTGGCTCGTTTGCTGGCTATGTAGATGACCTTGTTGGTAGGTAAAAGTTTTTTAGCCAATTTTAATGTGTCAGCCTTGACTGGTTCGCACAAAACAAGAGTGTCGTCTGGTGCGAGAGTAGTTGTGGTATCGAAGTCGTGACAGGACAATCCTAGACCTTTAAGTGTTTCTATACCTTTATAAGAGT
>JBKSMV010000053.1:0-7015 GCA_046881985.1 Clostridia bacterium | reverse complement strand
ACTGACCTAACCACACATACATTGACAGACAACTTTATGGAGTTGGACAACCTTACAGCCGGCGACTACAATTTCATGGTACGTGTCAAGAAGGACAGTCAAAACAGCCTAGTGAGTGAATGGAGCACTCCTTTCACTGCGACTAAACTCAATACCCCAGCACTTACTATACTAGACGGCAAGATAAAACTAACTGGTGTGACTGGTGCGACTGGCTATAACCTAATTATCAACGGCAGAGTAGTCAATATTGGCAATGCTACCACTTACACTTTGGGCGTAGCCTATACTGCTGGCGAATACACTATTGGCGCACAAAGTTATAGCAGTTTTAATGCGATAATAAGCTCTAACATGACTGCTGACGACCATAGATTAGTAGTAGACAAGTTGGCGACTCCAGACCATATCGATATGACCGACGGAGTAGTGACATTCAGCGGTAATAACAGCGGTGCGACTTACAATCTCTACCTTGACGGCGAACTTATTGATAGCACAAGTGCGGAAGAGTACGAGTTTGCAGACGGCGAGTTTGCTGATGCCAAGACGTACAATCTCACTATTCAAGCGGTGAAGAATGGCTCTATCACAGCAGACATTACTCCTGCATATGCTATCATTCGACTCAAAGCACCAGACGACGTGATATTGGCTGGTGACCAGTTTGAGATTGATGCGGTTGAGTCTACCGAAGGCTATTGGGTAGAGTTTATCAACCTTACAGACAGCACCAAGACTATTCTCGAAGAAGTACCTGCCAAGACGTGGATGGACGTGCCTGGCATGGAAGAAGGCGACTACCAAGTGGTGACTAGAGCCACTGGTAATGGCAAAAATATTCTTAACTCTCAAGCATTTACATTGACTGGCGTGTCAGTATTGCCTACACCTACATGGAATGACTATGCTGACGACACTCTCTCATTTGGAGCGGTGGATGGCGCACATCTATACAATCTCACCATAACCAATGCGACTATAGACAAAGAAACAGATAGCATCACAACTACCTTGACTCTTGGTAGTATACCTTTCTGGAGTGACCTGACTGCTGGCGAATATATCATCAAAGTACGTGCCATAGGCAACAATGAGGAAGTATTGTCTAGTAAGTTTACCGAAGATGACAATGCTATACATATCATCAAGTTGGCTATACCTAGCGCACTGACTTATGACCAAGACACCAATATTCTCAATTGGGAAGCTGTGGACAATGCAACAAGTTATGCGGTGTACAAGGGTGCACAACTTTTGACAACTACTACAACCAACAGCCTAGCACTCGACTCTTTTGTAGGTGCGGGCAACTATACTTTCTCAGTCAAGGCTGTGGGTGGCAATTATATCTCTGCAAGCAAGACTGGTTATGCCAATAGTGAACGTTGCGCACCTATCTCTATTCACAAGACTGCCAGTGCATTGGGCTTTGCACTAGACGGCAACCGCCTAGTATGGAAAAAGGTGGCAGGCACTGACTACACTATCAATATCGCTGGTGGCGAAAGCATAACATTTGTACCTAGTGCGGATAATGAGTTCGCTGGTGCTAGCAGAACTATGTATCGCTATGACCTTGTGACAGGTCTTTGGGAAGCCAACGAGCATTTTGACGTGGCGGGCGAATACAAAGTGAGCTTGACCGCTATCAATAGTGCAAGCACAGCAGATTACACTTTGCCAAGCGAATTGACCACTACTCTTACTATCAACAAACTAGAGCCTGTGGCAGAAATCAGCATGACTGACAGACTACTCAACTGGCGTATCAATCCACTAGCAAGCGGATATTATGTGGTAATAGATAATGCTCGATATATCACAGCGCCAGTCAACAATGCTATGGCGAATGGCGACTATCTAACACTTGACTTAAATACTTACCTAGATGCTGGCGAACACGTTGTCAACGTGGTGGCCAAGGGTGACGGCAGAACCTATTTTGACTCTAATATGTCCGCACAAGCGGTGGTAGAGAAACTAGGTGTAGCCAGCCTATCATTCTCTGGTAGCACACTCAGTTGGGGGGCGGTAGACAATGCAGACTATTACACTCTAACTATCAACTACACCAACGGCGGTGCATTGACCGAAGTGGTGACAACTACAGCACAATCATTCAATATCAACACCGATGCAGACAAGGTCTTGGCAGACATTTCTGGTGTGATAAACTTCAATATCGTGGCACACAGCTTTGAAGACAGCATTATCCATAGTGATAATAGTGCTAGACTGACAGTCAACCGCTTCTCTGCGCCACAACTTATCGTACTCTACGGACGTCTAACATGGGCATCTGTAGACAATGCTAGAGAATATGAACTCATTGTGGGTGGCGAAACTATCGCAGAGTATAGCCAGCTATCCAACTATGGCTTCAATGGTAAGCCGGCTGGCGCTTATGACGTGCAGATTATCGCCAAAAATAAGGCTCAATCTAGCGGTGTGGCAGGAGACACTATTTATGCAGACGGCGTAATAGGTGAAATGACCGTCACCAAACTCAATGCACCTACTGGATTTGGAGTGCAAGACGGCAAGTTTAAGTTCTCCGCAGTTGAGAACGCTGAAACCTATTATATATATATAGGCGCAGGATACTATAGTTTCAGTCCAATAGAGCCACAAGGCATATATCAAGACTTGACATTGTATTCTATCGTAGCGGGCAGAAATGATGACTCGTATGTAACTGCATTGGCTGATGGCTATATCACCAGTGAGCCAAGCGACAGCATTACAGTACGAATGCTCTCACAACCACAAAATCTATCTATTTTGGACAATGTAATCAGTTGGAGCTCTGTGACCGATGCTATCACATATGCTGTCACTATCACAAACGTATTGGACGGCTCGGTTATCAAGACACAGACATTCACCACCAACGACACCAAGATAAACTTGCCTACCAGTATGGGCTGGATTGAAGGCGAATATCATATTTCAGTACAAGCCTTTGGTGGACAGATAACTGATGCCAATGGCACAGTATATCTCACTATCAGCCAACCATCTAGCGAATTGCTAGTAGTCAAGCAAAAGACTGTCACAGGACTCAAGTCTATGGGTGGCGAAATCAGTTGGAATAGCATACCTACTGCGACCAAATACAATCTCATCATTGAAGATGGCACTGGTGCACAAACCAATGCTTCTACTACAGGTACAGAATGCACATTTGATATGGTAAATGCAGGCTTTAGTGCTGGGTATTACAAAATCAAAGTGCAAGCGGTGGGCAATAACGAAAGAGTGCTTGATAGCTTCTATTGTGAGCCTAGAGAGTTTGTATTGTTGCCAGCGGTGGCTGTCGACGATATCGCTCTAAACAAGGGCAATATTACATTCAAAGCACCTAGCATATTCAGTTATGCCAAGTTTATCTTCACTAACGCTAGCAATGCTAGTATCAAATATGAGTTTGACTATAGTGCTGACAAGTTTAATACATTGGGACAAACTCAACTCAACTTTGCCAACATGGTCAATATGTATGGCGAAAACTATGCGACTTGGGACTACACTCAAGTATTCGCTAGTCTAATGATGACTTACACTTACGACTTGCCAATCTCAATACCAGAAGGCGAGTATAAGTTCACTATCAAACTTTTGGGCAATAGTTTTGACGGAACTACTGAGATAACTATCGACAGCATTAGCCTACTATCTGGTGCAGTCAGCGCTGCCAAGGACGTAGAGAAATTGCAGACCCCAGATATTGCTGTAGCGGGCGGTGTGATTAGTTGGTCTAACAAAAATGCCTATACTGATATGAACACCTATCGTGTGACTATCAACAATATCACATTTGAGACAGATAAGTTTAACGAGATAGACTTCAACAAGACATATCTAGACGTCAATGTCAATGGTCAATACGACAGCGACACAGATATCGCATTCGAAGCCAAACTCTATCAAGTAAGCGTAGTGCTTGTAGGTGATGACACCATTTACCTATCAAGCAACAGCAGTGATACTGAAGACGTACGTATCTTGGCTGAGCCTACCATGACTCAATCACTAGGTACACTCACTTGGACTGCTATCACTTATGCCGAAGGATACAGACTCGAACTAGTCGAATATCCACAAGGTTATACTGATGACACCATCATCGACCTTGGACAAAATATCACCAGTTATCATTTCCGTGCAGGCAACTATCCTGCAGGGGACTATAAGATAAAGATATATGCACTTGGCAATGGCGAAGACGTGCTCATTTCCAAGTCACAGACTATCTACAACAAGACCAAACTAGACATTGAAGAAGCCAACTTCTACCTAGACAAAGGTGTATTGAATTGGACTGCAGTGGGCAGTATGACCAAATATGCTATCGACGTAGATGCAGAAGCGACAATCATTGTAGACATTACAGATGCAGGCTTTAGCGGTACATTTGACATATCTACTCGCAAGGTGACATTTGAGTTGCCAAGCACAATCAACGGCTATACAATAGCCGGTGGCATGACTCACCAAGTGACTATGTACATTGTGGGTGACGACACTTCGTTGTTGAGTTCTAGCCTATCTGATGTCATCGCAGAGTACAAGGCGGAAGCCATTGGACAGGTAAGCATGCAAGGCGGTGCTTTGGTATGGAGTGGCGAACTAGCCAGCCAATATTCAGGATTTGACGTATTGCTAGGCTTTACCTTCAACGACAACTATGTCGAAGCGGTAATCCCAACCACAACAAACACTATGCTCTTGCCTGACAGCATTGTCATTGGCAGTACAGAGTATCAGTTGGGTGGCAACGATTATAGTGTGGCAGTCAAACGTCGTGGTACAAGAGTGCTATTCAATAGTGACTACAGCCCGGCATTAGTCTTCACTAGACTCAATGACGTGACAGACGTGCATACTGAAAATGGTCAACTACATTGGGCATCTGCAGAAGTAAGCGGATATGCACCAAACTATTCACTGCTTTACAATACAATGAATAGTCAAACTAATGTCAACTATGAAAGTTTTGACGACTACAAAAACCAAAGCACAAGTAACACTATCACTGTGACTATCGCTTGCTTGGGTGATGATATATTCATGACAGGTAGACGTACTAGCGAATACACTCTAGACATTTTGGCTACACCAATCAATGTGTCTACCAACAAGACTCAAATCATTTGGGACGCAGTATCAGGCGCTGATGCATATCAGCTGGAGATAAGGGGAGTTATCTATACCATTGAGAATGGTATAGAAACCAAGTCTTATGGGGAAACAACTACCGATTATTCAGCAGTCAATAGTTATGCATTGCCAGATAGTGGCTCAAATTCTAACGAAAACAAAGTTTACGAAGTCAAGGTGATGGCGATTTCTCGTAGTGCGGACGACAACAAGATTAATTCTAGATATAGCGACACACTCACAGTTAATAAGCCAGCCATTATCACTAGCCTAACCTTCAACGACACTCTCAAACGTTGGGAGTGGAGCGAAGCAGAAGGCATCAAGACTTACTACTTCAACTACACATTCAATGACAGCATTAGTAAGAGTGTAGAAATCACAACCAACTACTTCAAGCCAACCGAACTTGGCACATACTCATTGGTAAGTGTACAAGCGATGAGCGAAGGCGATGGCAGTATCTTGTCCAACAAGGCTCAATGGCAAGTAGGTAGCGACTTGGGTGTATACGTATTTGACCTATTCACATCTGGTGTGGGAAGTCAAGATAATCCTTACATTATCTCTAACGTGGCAGAGTTGTTTAATATTGAATATTATGCAGACAGCCATTACAAGATAAATGGAATGCTCAACTTCAATGATACTGGCAAGACCTATCGCACATACACCACAAATGGTGTAGAAACCACTTACACTATTAAGGACTACTTAATGGCGCAAGGGCACATGGATAGTGCTGGCAGAATTATCAGCGGAATTGACGGATTTACAGGAACATTGGACGGACAAAACAACGTCCTACTAGGAGCGACACTTGCAAGCAGTGCAAACGTTCGTGGTCTATTCACTACGACAACCAATGCAATGTTTAGCAATATTCACATCAAGGGATTCACCTTGGCTGGTGGCAAGCCAGACAATGCGGACAACGAAACCCTTGCTGGTATAATCGTAGGTCATGCTATTGGCACTACATTTGACAATATCAAGATTAAGTTGAGTACCAACGACACTTATTCAAATAGCAAAGTACAAATCACTGTCAGCGAAAACATCGGCTCACGTATGTACGTAGGCGGTTTGGCTGGTAGAATGAGCGGCGGCGAACTATTTAATGTGGACATCACACTCGAAGTGACCAACACAATCAGTTCGACCAAAAACTCACTATACTTTGGTGGTGTAGCAGGTGAAGTCTTGGCTACAAATATGACTAAAGTCATCACAACTATTACAGACAATAGTAATGTTAACTCTTACTATATCTATGGTGGTATCGTGGCAAACCAATCTGCAGGTACAATCAGTCAAGTCAAGGCGACTGTCACTATGGCGACAGGCACCAAGGCAGACGTTGTGGGCGGTGTGGTAGGTAGTACAACTGGTGCTATCAGTCAAGCAGTATCTTACGGCACACTCAGAGCACGTGGACTCGTCAATGCTGACGTACAACGTGACGGCAGAGTGGGCGGCTTGGTAGGTAAGATTGGTCAGGGCGGTAGTCTAGAAAACAGCTACACTCAAGCCAACATTTATCTAGATGCTAGTACTGCAAGCAATGCTCACATGGCATATGCAGGCAGAATAGTCGGCGAAACTAATGGTTATATTACTAACTGCTGGGTAGCAGTGAGCGAATCTGCTCCAGTACTCGAAGTGACCAACCCAGACAGTACAACTTATGGTTATGCTGGTGTAATCGTCGGCACTGGTAATGAAGTGTATATCGAGAATTGCTATCAATCAGCAGACAGCAATATTGTCAGTGAAGGTAGAATTATCTATCTAGACTATAGTGCTATGATTGAGACAGCATTTGTCAATACACTCAACACTCTCGCAGGTA
>JBKSMV010000052.1:0-1536 GCA_046881985.1 Clostridia bacterium | reverse complement strand
TGATAATCCCATTAAGTAGTAGTAATTCATATCCCCATTTGTAGTTGAAATAATTAGTTGTGAGGGTATTTATTATGTAGCAAAGTATGGGTGATGCTAAGGCTACTATAGGTACTAAGCGGTCGTGTACTTGATAGCGTGTGAATAGTCCGAATGTAAATAGTCCAAGCAGTGGTCCGTAGGCGTAGCCCACGATGGTATATATAGTGTCGATGATAGAACGATTTTGGGTGTAACCGAAAAGTATTACGATTAAAGCAAATAGCGCACATACAGCGAGATGGAGCCATTGACGGTGATTTTGGTTGTTTTTATTACCCAATATGTCAACTGTTAGGGTAGTAGTGATTGATGTGAGGGCAGAGTCGGCACTCGAAAATGATGCAGATATAATACCCAAAACGAAACATATACCAGCTATAGGCGACATGATAGTTGAAGCTACCATAGGCATAATTTTGTCTGGTCCAGTAGGTAGTGTGATGCCAGTCCGTTGTGCATAAATTACTATCAATGAGCCTAAAAGGAGAAGTATGAAATTGATAGGTAAGAAAGCAATACCATAACTCAACATGTTCTTCTGACTTTCGTGTAGTGTGCGACATGTAAGATTTTTTTGCATCATATCTTGGTCTAATCCTGTCATCACAATGACGATAAATATGCCGCTAATGAATTGTTTCCAAAAGTATTGTGTCGAACGTAGGTTGTCAAAAACAAAAGTATTGGTTGTATCGCTGAATAGAAGAAGTTTTAGAGTTGAAAACTGTGTATTGTGCATTGTACATTGTGCATTTAGTTTCCATGCTTCGTAGCACATTATACTGATGGCGATGATGAAAAATAGGGTTTGCAGTGTGTCGGTCCACACGATAGTCTTAATTCCTGCACGATGGGTGTAGAGCCAAATTATGGCAACACAGATTATTACTGTAAGCCAAAAAGGTATGTTCCATTGTGAGAATATAAAATGTTGCAATACAAGTACAGCGATATATAATTTTGTCGCAGATGAGACCATTTTGGCTATAACGAAAAACATAGATCCGGTGTGGTATGAAGAAGAACCAAAACGAGTGTTGAGATATTCGTATATAGATGTGAGTTTCAGACGATAGTATAGTGGTAGTAATATATATGCCACAGCGATATAGCCAAAAAAGAAACCGAGGCAAGTTTGTAGGTAAGTCCATCCTGTGTTGGTGACCATGCCTGGTACTGATACTACACTTATGCCACTAATCGATGCTCCAATCATTCCAAAGGCTACTACGTACCATGGCGAGCGGTGGTTAGCAGAAAAAAAAGTCTCGTTAGATGTGTTGCCTCGTGATGTCAGATGACTGACACCAAGCAAAATAGCAATATATATTAGTAGTATAACGGAGTACATTTTATTACGGAGCAAAGTTTCAACGCTCAATTATCTGCTTATATCTATCTTTTATTTTTTTCAATCCAGCGCGTTGCATTGGGCTGAATTTTAGTTGGTGGTTGAATTCTGAGCGAGTCATTGATGCCCAATCTATGTCGAAA
>JBKSMV010000051.1:0-1560 GCA_046881985.1 Clostridia bacterium | reverse complement strand
TCAGTTGAAGTCCTATTTTGATAAGAGCATTCAACTGAGTTTATACTTGGTTGCGGGGACGGGATTTGAACCTCGTGACCTTCGGGTTATGAGCCCGACGAGCTACCTAGCTGCTCCACCCCGCGACGATGTTTCTAGTATATGCTTTTTAGGGAGTATTGTCAAGAGTATTTTGCGCAATTTATGAAAAAATTACTCAAAATCTGCTAGAATTGGTAAAAAACTGTTGACAAATCGCCCAAGATATAATATACTACATTTAGTCAATTGGCATAATATGGCGGTATGGCTTAGCGGTCTATAGCGATCGGTTCATACCCGATAGGTCGGTGGTTCAAATCCACCTACCGCCACCAATATGGCGCTATGGTCAAGTGGTTAAGACACCGCCCTTTCACGGCGGTATCGGGAGTTCAAACCTCCCTAGCGTCACCAAAAGTACTCACTATACGTGAGTATTTTTTTTGTTAAAAAAAGCACTATATAAGTGCTTAGTCAACGATAGTTATATCATTTATATGAGAATATGCAAGGAAAATGTCTTCGTCTATAGTGATGCCGACATCATTCATTGCGGTCACAATGCCTGTAATCACGTTGCCTTTGAGTCTAGGGTAAAATCCTGCAGAGACAGACACTGTTACTTTTCTATTCAAAAACTCATTGACATCATCTTTCCATTGTCCGCTAGCTTTAGCAAAAGAGATAATTTCTTCTGCCAATTCTTCAGGACTTTTGTGAGTGGAATCTAGCACAACGTCATAGTTGGACATATCTAGGTTGTCAACATGATAATACTTTTTGTATCTCACATTTTCGCTCAATAGCCTTTCTCTAATAGACTTGATAGTTTGGTCTAGTTGAGAGTATATCTCTACACTGCCACGAGTTTTGTCGCCAAGTATACGTTCGGCACGCACAACTTCGTTGGCATCAAGAAATACTTTGACACTACTTGGTACAAAATGCCAAGCCATGCGACTATCAAATATAGCATTCTTATTTTCTGATTCTAATTGTTGGGCAATCTGTGCGGTGTATGCATCAACTTCTTTGTCAAAACTTGGGTCCGTCTCGGCGAGTTGATTCATTTCTAGTATTGATATGCCACGCTCTTCTGCCATCTTGCGCATGACGTTGCTGACTTTGATATGCTCAAAGCCATACTTCTCAACAAATATTTTACAGATAGAACTTTTGCCACCACCTTGAGTACCTGCCAATGTTATAAACATAAGCACCTCACAATGTTAGGTATGGTCGTTTTTACTACTTGCACCTGTGGGACGATTTCTAGTTGAGATTTCAAGTCTTGAATGACTATCAGTTGCCAAAGCACTACCACTACAAGTACGGCAATGATTATCATGCCTATAATGAAGATGAGTTTGGCGAGTTGTTTTGGGTCTTTTTCTTGCACGATAGTTTTCCTTTTAATCTTATAACTAAAGTATATAACTTTTTGGTTATAAAATCAAGCGCATTATAAAACAATTTTTTCGTACAAAAAATACCGAATAAAAATGCTAAAATAAATAATAAATAAAATTGTCCAAAATA
>JBKSMV010000050.1:0-6240 GCA_046881985.1 Clostridia bacterium | reverse complement strand
CCACATATTAGATTTTTGCATGATATTATGTTTTGCATTTTTGTCAAAAATATTTCTGCAAAATGGCCGTTTTGCCACCATTTTGGACGCCAAAACAATCTTTTTATGCGAAAATATTTGCCAAAAAGCCAAGTTTGTATTATAATGACACATAGTTTATACGGCTAATTGTATATTTACGAGGTATTTAATGAAACACACATCTAGTTTTATCAAAAAAATGATAATCCTTCCTATCATGCTTTTGTTGGTGTTAGGAATGAACTTCACCATATTGGGTGACATATTCGACAAGAACGTGGCACTAGCCTACACAGGCACGTCACTTGGTCTTACCGACCCTAACTTTGCCAATCCAACATCTGGCAGTTATCCAAGGAAGCCTAATGGCTTTAGCGAAACTAGCGACCAGACCAAGTTGGACATCAAGGCAGGTGTCATTGACGTCAGCAAGACCGCATTCCAAAATTATAAATCAAAATATGGTCTAGCAACCAACCCAGGTGCAAGTTCGACTGCTGATAGTCATATTCTTATGATTAACTCTGCAGAAGCATACAACTCTTATGGTTATGTATCCAACGACATCACTTTGACAGCCAAAGGTTATTACAGCATTAGTGTAGACGTGTACAGCACTTCTAGTGCGGCTAGCCTATACCTTACTAGCGACAATGCAGATTTTGCCAAACTAGAACTCGAAAACATCACCACAGATAGTTGGACTACTTGTCGCTTCTACGTGTCTAATGATTTAGACATTGACGTTGTGACCAAACTCAAACTATACGTCGGTAATGACGACGGAGCGACTAGTCAAGGCATTGCATTCTTCGACAATATCTTGGCATACAAGATTAGCGGTGCGCAATTCTTTGACGAAGTGTCTAGCTTAAGTGCAAATAGTTATACTAGAGTGAGTGGTCTAAACAACACTCTTAGCCGATACGAAGACTTCGTTAGTGGCACTAGTTCAATCTTCTCTACAGATAGCGACAATTCTGGCGCACTAGGTGACACCACCAAAGTCAATACTGGCATCTATAATGTAGCAGGCAACAACATCACCCTTGCCAACGGCGAAACTATTGTTTCCCCTGGTACAGACCTTATCAAAGACAACAACTACAATCTAGGCATTGTTCACTCTGCCAAGACCTATACCTCATACACTACTCAAGATACAATTCAAGCCGGCTTTACCTATAGATATACTATCATGGCAAAAGCCACAGATATCAACGACGGCTCTGCATGGTTTAAGGTGTCTACTATCAATGCTGACACAACAAAAGTTATAGACAAGACTATAACATTTGCCAATACAGAACGTGCTCAAACTAACGACTATCAACCAATCAGCATTTACGTTGTAGGTGACCCTACTCAAGATATTGATATTAATATCAGTTTTGGTCTAGGCACAGACAAAGAAAATGCCAACGGACAACTATTCGTATCTTCATACACCGCTAGTGTTGTAGGTTATGACGACTACTCTGCAGTATCTACCAACTCTTACATCGAAAAGTTTGACCTATCATCTAAATACGACACTAGTACAGAATACAGCTTCTCAAACGGCAACTTTACACTATTTGAGAACAATAATACTGACCTTACTAAATCATTCATAGGTTCACTACCTACTGGCTGGAAATCTAGCCTAGAAGACGATGCTACCAACCAAAAATACGGTATCATCAGTACAAATAGTGCAGACATTACACTCAACCAAGTGGCATTCCCAAATATCGCACACGTAGGCAATGTACCACAAGAAACTACACCAAACTATGCTGTAGCACTCAACAATGAGTTGAATGATGTACAATCTATCGTTTCTAGCAAAAAAGAACTTTCCCCTAACACAACTTATACTTTCATGGTATATGTTCAAACCCAACTCTATGCAGGCTCTGCAAATGGTGCGTACATCAATATCGAAACTACTGACAACACACCACTTGTACTAGCCAACATTGACAACATCAACACAAATGGTGTATGGCAATGCTATGTCATTTCTCTAACTACTGACCTTAACACTTACGAAGTTGTAATGCGTCTAGGTCTTGGCAATCAAAACGATACTAGTCGTACAGCTTCTGGTTATGCCATCTTCGACAGCGTCAAGATTGACTACCCAAGCTTCGCTGGTCTAAATGCCAACATTCATGAGTTTGACCTAAGCAATGACACATTCACTTATGCTCAAGCAAAAAATAGCAACAACTATTACACTCCACTACTCTACACTGGCAATTATCTTTCTGGCAGTAGAACGGTAGACGGCGGAATTATCAATTCTTCCAACCCTATCCTTCCTGACAACTTGCACACAGACAAGTCAAACGGAAATGTATTGGCTATCACTTCTGCTAGTGAGACTCAATACAATTACACAAGCAAAATTGAATACTCTTTCGCTAGCGGATATTACAAAGTTGTAGTACCAGTATACACCAACGTATACAGCGACATCGAGGGTGCTGACGAGTTTGGTGCAACTGTAAGAATGACCAACTTCAACAAGCAATTCGACAGCATCAATACTGAAGGCGAATGGCAAGACTTCATCTTCTACATCAATTGTGAAGAAGACACTACTACTCACTTCGTATTCGGTCTAGGCAAAGCTGACAACGAAACTGCTGGACAAGTATTCTTCGGCTCACCAGTTATCGAAAAACTTGCTGACGAAGATGCTTTCACTACTAGCCTAAATGCTGACACTAACGAATCATCAAACAATGTACTAGAGATTGCCCCAGAGAATGATGACAACTCTAGCAACAACACTAATGATAACAAACGTGACCTAGGCACAATCCTTATGACAGTGTCTACACTTATCACAGGTCTAGCAGTAATTATCGCAGTGCTTGGCATCGTGATAAGGAAAATCAACTTCCACAAGTTTAAGAAAGTACGTGTCAAGAGTGGTGACTACGACCGCAATACTTCAATCCTTGCTAGGACATATCAACGTGAAGCTATGGAACTAAGAGACAACGAACTCAAAGCTCTCAATGCAGAGCGTGACATGGTTATCGCAGAGAAAGAAAGAATCGAAACAGAGTACAAAGCCAAACTTACAGAGTCAAGAAGTCTCAAGATGCAAGGTGCATCAGCAGACAAAAAAGAGATTGCATCAGTCAATGCAACACTTAAGTCATACAATCATCAACTTGGTGGCATTGCAAAACAACTCTCTCGCCTTGATATGAAGATTAGTTTGGTATCATCTGAACAATACTTGTACGACATCACTCAAACTTTGGTGGCTAAAAACAAAGAACGTCTAGCTGAAGAAACAGAAAAAGCTAACCAAGAAAATAACGACTAATCCAAAAGCAACTGCTGTCCTATAAAGACGCAGTTGTTTTTTAATTGATTAATACTAGCCAAATATTCCACACTTACATTGTGTTTTTGTGCTATAGTCTTTAGTGTTTCTAGTGGTCGCACAATGTGTATATGCTTGTTGCTCTTTTTGATGCAGAGCCATGCGCCTGCTCGCCATTCGTTGTATTCTAGGTCGGTAAGAGCACATTTGTAGGTATTGCATACCATTTGTTTGGTTTGATTAGGCTGTATTCGTGTGACTATATCGCCCGCATATTCGGTCTTATTTAATGTCCAACTCATATTTGTCTCCGTCATATTTTATGCTTGGATTTTATATATTATTTCTAAGGACAAGTATGAAACCTTTATTCAAAGCCGTTTTTATTCTCACAATATTCTCCATCATCACTAGACTGCTAGGATTTGTTTTTCACATATATCTCAGTCGTGCCTTGGGTGCAGAAATGTTGGGGCTATACCAGGTGGCCAGTGCATTTATAGGTATACTCATGACCATAGTGTGTAGTGGTATTCCGCTCACCACCGCCAAACTCACCAGCAGATATACCGCTATGGGCGACCTAAGACGAAAAAACAGGTCCGCTGGCAGTGCATTTGTGATAGCATTGTCGTTAAGTGTGGCACTATGCGCCATTGTGTATTTGGGACAAGACATATTCTCTCATATATTCGCAGACGAAAGATGCGTAGAGGTAATGATATGCATGCTTCCTGCTGTCATTTTCTCTGCCGTTTATGCAGTATTACGTGGTGTTATGTGGGGACAAAATAGATTTTTCTCGGTGTCTATAACCGAACTATTTGAGCAAGTTGTCCGCATAGTGCTTACCATAGTGCTTTTGGTGACACTAGCAGACAAGGCTCAATCTGGTGTCATGGTGTCCAAAGCCTTCTCTATAGCCTGCCTATGCTCTGCACTTTTGGCTTGTGTATTATTTTTTAGATTCAAAAATAAACTCGACTTTTCCAAAGGTGAATATCGTAATGTTTTTGCTAGCGCAAGTGCCATCACTGGCATAAGACTCACCAATAGCATCTCTGCACCACTGGCCAGCATTATCGTTCCTGCACAACTTATCGCTTGTGGGCTCAGTCAAAGCGAATCTCTCGCATTGTATGGTGTTATGATGGGCATGACCATTCCACTACTCTATATTCCAATGAGTTTTATCGGCTCACTAGGTATGGCATTAGTTCCTAACCTTGCTAGCCAATTGGCTCGCAAAGACTATGCCGGCATACGAACCAGTCTATACAAATCTTTTGCGGTAGTGCTGTTTTTGTCTTTTGTATTCATACCTATATTTTTGTCAGTAGGTAATTGTGTGACGGCATGGATATACAATGACCAAATGGCAGGCATACTTTTGCAACGTTCCGCCATACTTATCGTGCCTATTGCCATGTGCGGTATGAGTAATAGCATACTTAACGGCATGAGTCTAGAAAACAAGTCTTTTTGGAATTATCTCATAGGTTCAGCATCAATGCTCTTAATACTCTTGACCACTACTAGATTTATAGGCATTGATGCAGTAATTGTAGCCAACGGAGTGAGCAATCTTATCATCTGTGCACTCAATCTCCGACTTTTGTACAAACACGTCCCAGAACTCAAACTCGACATTATGCCTAAAGTCTTGAAATACACTCTCATATGCATACCAACCGCATTATTAGGACATTGGACACACAATCTTTTGTGCATAAATATTAACCCTATTATTTCTGCTGTCGTTTGTTCGATAATTATGTGTGTAGCATATTGCCTATTAGCAGTCTGCTTTGGACTCGTGCAAATGGACAGCATTATTACCAATCTCCGTAGACGTAAAATGCTTAAAAAACCAGTTTAGAACTCTCATTTTTGGCTAAAATTATGGTATGTTTACGACCATAATTAGAGTTATATTGATATACACCATTGTATTACTTTTCTTGCGACTGATGGGCAAGCGTCAAATCGGTGAGATGCAACCTTTTGAGTTGGTTATCACTCTCATAATCGCTGACCTTGCCACTCTACCAATGTCAGATAGTGGCATTCCGCTAATCAATGGCATACTACCGCTTGCGGTTTTGGTTATCATTCACTTTGTGCTGACTTTTTTCTCTCGCAAAAGCCTTTTCGTCCGCACAGTTATTTCAGGCTCACCTGTGATAGTCATCACCCCTGATGGTGTGGATTACAACAAAATCAAACAACTCAATATGACTATTGACGACTTGCAAGAGTCTTTGCGTGAGTTGGGATATTTTGACATGGCAGAAGTACAATATGCCATAGTAGAAACCAACGGCAAACTTAGTGTGCTACCTACTGCCCAAGCCACTCCGCTCAAAGCACAAGATATGAACATCAAAAATCCACCAACCCAAGTGCCGTATATCGTCATCAGCGACGGCCAAATCAACAAAGAACAACTCTCTCTATCTGGCAAGACAGAAGAGTTGATATTAGAGATTCTCTCTAGCCAAAATGTCAAGCATGTCAAAGACGTTATAGTCATGACCATAGACAAAGCCAACAAGACTTATCTGCAAACCAAAAACAATCCACGTATCAACTTTACCTATGGAGGCGGTCAATGAAAAGAGGACTTATAGTTTTAGGTTTGACGGCACTCATTTTGACACTAGCCATAGTAGAGATTGTCTATATCAATGACACCATCAAAGACATGAATAGAGAATGCTCTAGCATATACTATTATGTGACAAGTGATGACTTTAGTTTTGACACACTGCTTGACAAGACAGACAAACTGGAAGACTATTGGCAAGACCGAGAGAAAAAACTCTGCCTAATAGTCAGCCACAAAGACATGGCAAACATTGCCGACAACATAAGCCATGTCAAAGCCAGTG
>JBKSMV010000049.1:0-9417 GCA_046881985.1 Clostridia bacterium | reverse complement strand
TTATTTTTTTTCGAGTACATATATTGTGTATTTATTTTTAGACACCACAATATACATTTGCCATAAAATCGAAAAACTCTGAAATTATGCGGTTTTTGAAAAAATTTGTGAAAAAGTAGTGATTTTATTTTTGTCTTGTGTTATTATAATGGACGCATTTAGAAATAATTAAACTATATTTTGGAGAAAAGAAAATGGATATTAGAAACATAGCAATTATTGCACACGTTGACCACGGCAAGACCAGTCTTGTCAATGCTCTACTCAAGCAAGGTGGAGTATTTAGAGACAACCAAGAAGTGCAAGACAGAGTAATGGACAACAACGCCCTTGAACGTGAACGTGGCATTACTATCATGGCGAAGAACTGCTCCGCTTACTACAAAAATACCAAAATCAATATCGTCGACACCCCTGGACACGCAGACTTCGGTGGTGAAGTAGAACGTGCACTCAAAATGGTGGACGGAGTACTGTTGGTAGTTGATGCTTTTGAAGGACCAATGCCACAGACTAGATTTGTGCTAGAGAAGGCTCTTGCCTTGAACCTAAAAATCATCATCGTAGTCAACAAGATTGACCGCCCAGATGCCAGACTCAACGAAGTGGGTGACGAAGTGCTAGAACTTCTACTCGACCTTGACGGCACAGTTGAGCAACTAGACAGCCCTATCATCTACTGCTCTGCACGTAATGGTATCGCTAGTGCATCACCTATCAATCCTGGTACAGACATGACTCCACTATTTGAAGCCATCGTCAACCATATTGACCCACCAGCCATTGATGACAATGCACCATTCCAAATGATTGTATCTGCTACTGAACAAAACGACTACCTTGGCAAACTCGCTGTAGGTAAGATTGAGACCGGCTGTGTAAAAATCAACCAAGCAGTAGTAGTCAAAAACCACCACGACAGCAGTCGTGTGCTACGTGGTAAGGTACAAAACATATTTACCTTTGAAGGACTCAAGAGAGATCCTACAGAAAGCGCTACCAGCGGTGACATTATATGTATCGCAGGTATTCCTGACATTCAAATCGGCGACACTATCAGCGTCAATGACACTCTTGATGCTCTACCTTTTGTCAAAATCAGCGAACCAAGTGTCAGCATGATGTTTATGGTCAATGATAGTCCATTCGCCGGCAAAGAAGGTAAGTTCGTCACCAGTCGTCACCTAAGAGATAGACTATATCGTGAAGCAGTCAAGGACTTGTCACTAAGAGTGAGTGACGGCCCTACTACTGAATGCTTTAACGTGTGCGGTCGTGGTGAAATGCACCTAGCCATTCTCATTGAGAATATGCGCCGTGAAGGTTATGAGTTCCAAGTGAGTATGCCACAGGTAATATATAAAGAAATAAATGGCGAAAAGTGTGAGCCTATCGACAGACTACTTCTCGACCTACCTGCAGAGAGTGTTGGTACTGTAATGCAGACCATGGGCACTCGTAAGGCAGAACTACTCAGCATGAACCCAGTAGGCAGTCGTATGCGACTAGAGTTTTTAGTACCAAGCCGTGGACTTTTCGGCTACAAGTCACAATTCTTGACCGACACTCGTGGTGAAGGTGTGATGAACTCTATCTTCCACGAATACCAACCATACAAGGGTGATATCGAACGTAGAGTTTGTGGCTCACTTATCGCATATGAGACTGGTGAAGCCATTACCTATGGACTATTCAATGCTCAAGGTCGTGGCCCACTATTCGTGACCGCTGGCGAGCAAGTTTACGAAGGCATGGTTGTCGGTTCCAACCCTAAAGGCGACGACATCGTTGTCAACGTCTGCAAGAAAAAGCAACTTACCAATATGCGTACATCTGCTAGTGACGATGCTTTGAGACTAACACCTATCCAACCAATGAGCCTTGAGTTTGCACTAGAGTTTATCAATGACGACGAGTTGGTAGAAGTGACACCTGAAAATATCCGTATCCGCAAGACTATTCTCAACGGCGACCTAAGATATAAATCCAAAAAACCTACACTAAACTAAATAATTAATACTTTACAAAACAAGTTTATACTTGTATAATAAAGTCATGAAGAAACAACCAAGAATGAATTACGAGCAGAAGAAGTTTTTGACGGGCAAGCTAAAATACTACGGCTTAACCCTTTTGTGCTGTCTGCCTGTGCTACTCGTTCTTGGTTATTTTGTGCAAAAATACCTTGGCGATGCTATGCAGATATTTGTGAGTTTCGTCATACTATGCGTGGCTTTTGCTATTGCATGGGTGATTGACGGCAAAAAGCAAAAACAACAAGAACAAAATCCGCCTAAAAAAGATGTATTTAAGTAAGGAGCGACATTATGGCTACACCAAAACCAAAGATATTACCGCATGATATAGAAGCCGAACAATCAGTGTTGGGCTGTGTTTTCCTAAGCAGTGAAGCACAGATTGGCATATTTGAGAGCCTAAAGCCTAACGACTTCTACACCAATGCGCACAAGAAAATATTTACTGCGATGATGGAGAATTATAGACGAAACATACCTATCGACTACATCACAGTCAACAGAGTGCTTGAGCAGGAAGGTTGGCTCGAAGAAGTGGGCGGTGTGGAATACATTGTAGGTCTAACCAACATTGTACCTAGTGCTGCCAACGTCAAGCACTATATCGACATTGTCAAGAATGACTCCACTCTCCGCAACCTTATCGAAACTAGCCAAAAGATTATCACCGAAGCTTTTGAGTCACAATCAGCCGAAGCCACTCTACAAAAAGCGGAAAAGTCTATCATGGACATTGGCGCTACACAGCAACACTCTAGTCTTACTCACATGGGCGAAGCCATGAATGAAGTCATTAGCCGTATGGAGAAATTGGGTGTAGATAAAAATGCCTTTAGGGGCTTGCGTACTGGATTCCCTAAACTAGACGGCATCACCAAGGGATTCCAAAAGGGTGACCTAATCCTACTCGCTGCTCGTCCGTCTGTAGGTAAGTCCGCTTTTGCCTTGAATATATGCAACAATGCAGCGCTCAATGGTGCAACCGTGGCGATTTTCTCTCTGGAAATGCCTGCCAGCCAAATCGCTGGACGTGCTATCGCAAGTATTGGTTATGTGCCTATGGAAGAAGTGCAGACCGGTAATACTAGTGCGAATGGTTGGGATTGTGTCTTTGAGACTCGTGACAAAATCAACAAAGCCAAAATATATATTGACGACAGCTCTATGACTACTGCCGCAGATATTCTCAACAAGTGTAGACGACTTAAACGAGAAAATGGTGGCAAACTTGACCTTGTCATGATTGACTACCTACAACTTATGACCAACCCAAGCACCCGTCAAAGCGACAGCCGTGCCAACGAAGTTGCAGAAATCTCTCGTGCCTTGAAAATCGCTGCCAAAGACTTAGACGTGCCTATCCTTGCCCTATCACAAGTATCACGTGCGGTAGACAAACGTGAAGACAAAAACTCTCTCATGCTTAGTGACCTTCGTGAATCAGGTGCGATTGAGCAAGACGCCGATATTGTTATGTTCTTGAGTCGTAAAGACCCTAAACCTGACGAAATCAGCGACGGCACTAGTGACACCAACTGCCTACTCGACATCGCAAAGCACAGAAATGGTGCTTTGGCAAAGATTGACCTAAAATGGGCAGGACAATTTGTACGTTTCTACGAAGCGGACACCGAGCGACCTATCGAAGAGCCTGTGGCAGTTGCCCCTGATAGTGTAGAGATGAAAAAAGTTGACGACGACAGCCTGACTGACGCCTTTTAAGGAGAATATATGATAATAGATGACATCAAAAAAGCCAACCTAATGGCTATGAAAGAACATGACACCACAGCACGCACAATCTATAGTATTGTTATGAACAAGTTTTTGCTCGCCAGCATTGACAAAAAGGCAAAAAATGCCGAAATGGAAGATGCTGACACTATAGCCATCTTGCAAAAGACTATAAAAGAGCTCACCGAAGAGGCGGAAAACTACCGCAAGGCAGGCAACACCGCTCAAGTGACCGAAATTGAGACTCAAAAAGCAATCCTTGAGAAATATTTGCCACAGATGATGAGTGCGGAAGAGATAGACGAGATTATCGCTAGCCTTCCTGACAAAACTATACCTACCATCATGCGTCACTTCAAGGCTAACTTCGCTGGCAAAGTGGACATGAGTCTTGTCAGCGCACGTGCAAAAGCTGTGCAATAATTGAATTATTTGATAAAAGACGAAAAAATTGAAGATTTGACTCAAACTTGAGTAATTTATCGTTAAAAGCAAAAATAGGCAAAATCTGCCTATTTTTTTGTAAAATCGTGTGTGTTTCGTTTGGCTTTTGTGTTTAATTGTGTTAAAATGTAAGTGTAAAAAAATTAGTGTATATAAATATACACTAAAAAAATGAAAGGAAGATAATATGACTGAAAAAGAACTCACCTCTAGCCGTAAATATGACGAGCATGATATACAAGTGCTAGAAGGTCTTGAGCCTGTGCGCAAACGTCCCGGCATGTACATTGGCTCTACAGATACACAAGGATTGCACCACCTTATCACCGAGATAGTGGACAACTCCATTGACGAAGCATTGGCAGGATATTGCGACACTGTGCGTGTCACCCTACTCAAAGACAACTGGGTAAGAGTGGAAGACAACGGCCGTGGCATTCCTACAGGCATTCACCCTACCGAGAAGATAAGTGCGGTAGAAGTAGTTTTGACCAAACTCCATGCTGGTGGTAAGTTTGGTGGTGAAGGCTACAAAATCTCTGGTGGATTGCATGGTGTAGGTCTTTCTTGCGTAAATGCATTGAGCGAAACTCTTACTGTGGACGTATACCAAAATGGCAACCACTATTTCCAAGAGTACCATCGTGGCATTCCTAGTGACCGCCTTGCAGTCGTTGGCACAGCAGACCGCACAGGTACAACAGTCACCTTCCGTCCAGATGACCTTATCTTCGACACTACCATATTTAACTACGACCTACTCAAGAGCAGATTTAGAGAGATTGCATTCCTAAATCGTGGACTCACTATCGCCATCGCTGACGAACGTGGCGAAGAACGTGTAGAAGACTCTTTCCGCTTTGATGGTGGTATTGTAGAGTTTGTAGACGAACTCACTCAGTCCAAAGAATGCATCTTCGACAAACCAATATATATCAACAAGATTGGCGACTCTTACGAAGTAGAGCTCTGCTTCCAATACACTGATAGTTATAGTGAAAATATTCACACCTATTGTAATAACATCAACACTATCGAAGGTGGTAGCCACCTTGTAGGATTTAAGAACTCACTAACCAAGATTATCAATGACTACGCTTTGAAAAACAAAATCATCAAAGACGACAAAGACAAACTCACAGGCGACGACGTACGTGAAGGTATCACCGCCGTCATCAGCGTCAAACTCATGAACCCACAATTCGAAGGTCAAACCAAGACCAAACTTGGCAATGCCGAGATGCGTGGCTATGTAGAAAAGAGCATGGAAGCCTTTGCCGAACGCCTAGAAGAACACCCTGCCGAAGCACGTATGTTGGTGCAAAAGTCCGTCCTTAGTGCCAAGGCTAGAGAAGCCGCACGTCTAGCACGTGAGAGCACTCGTAGAAAGAACGTCCTAGAGAGCACTGCTCTACCGGGCAAGTTGGCTGATTGTAGTGAAAAAGACCCTAGTGTCTGCGAAATCTTCCTAGTCGAAGGTAATTCAGCGGGTGGTAGTGCCAAGCAAGGTCGTGATAGACGTTTCCAAGCCATACTTCCACTACGTGGTAAAATCTTGAACGTAGAAAAGGCTCGCCTAGGCAGAGCACTCGAAAACCAAGAAATCAAAGACATGATTACCGCATTTGGTTGTGGCATAGGTGCAGAATGCGACGTCAAGAAACTTCGCTATGACAAAATCGTCTGCATGACAGATGCCGATGTAGACGGCAGTCATATTAGAATCCTTATGCTCACATTCTTCTTCCGCTATATGAAACCACTAGTAGAAGAAGGTCACGTATATATCGCACAGCCACCACTCTACAAAGTGACACGTGGCAAAAAGATATCTTACTTCTACTCGGACGAAGATAAAGACAGAGATATCGAAATCAACGGCAATGCAGAAGTCAGCCGATACAAAGGTCTTGGTGAGATGAATCCAGAACAACTATGGAATACCACCATGAACCCAGAAACTCGTACCCTACTACAAGTCAAAGTAGAGGACGCTATCCAAGCCGACCAGACATTTGATATGCTCATGGGAGAGCGACCAGAGTTGAGACGAAAGTTTATCGAAGAAAATGCTGCCAAAGCAAAAGACTTGGATATCTAGGAGTAGTTATGAAAAAAGATGAAAGATTTGAAAAGATAGACAATACCAAATACATAGACACAGAGATTGACGACCAACTACGTGACTCGTTCATTCAATATGCCATGGCGGTCAACGTTAGCCGTGCCATTCCAGATGTTCGTGACGGACTAAAGCCTGTACATCGTAGAATACTCTATTGTATGGCAGAAGACGGCTTGACTGCTGACAAACCATACAAAAAGTGCGCCACTACCGTCGGTGATGTGCTAGGTAGATATCACCCACACGGCGATGCATCAGTTTACGATGCTCTAGTTCGTCTAGCTCAAGACTTCTCTATCAATGAGCCACTCATTGACGGACAAGGCAATTTCGGTTCGGTCGATGGTGACGAAGCCGCAGCATATCGTTATACCGAAGCTAGACTCAGCAAGATTGCCAACGAGATACTTCGTGACCTAGACAAAAACACCGTTGACTTCTCACCTAACTTTGATGGTCAACGTAAACAACCAGACGTTTTGCCTAGCCGTTATCCTAACCTACTTGTCAATGGTAGTGATGGTATCGCCGTAGGTATGGCGACCAATATTCCGCCACACAACTTAGGCGAAACTATCGATGCAGTAGTTGCCATGATAGACAATCCAGATATCAGCATTGACGAACTCATTAGATATCTGCCAGCACCAGACTTCCCTACCGGTGGTATCATCATGGGCAAGAGTGCCATCAACGAAGCCTACAAGACAGGTCGCGGTGGTTATGTAATCCGTGCCAAGACAGACATTGAAGAGTACGACAATGGCAAACGTAATCGCATTGTCGTCACAGAGATTCCTTATCAAGTAAATAAGAGCAAACTTATCATTCAAATCGCTGACCTAGTCAAAAACAAACGTGTCGAAGGCATCAGTGACCTTAGAGATGAGTCCGACCGAGATGGTATGCGCATTGTCATCGAACTCAAGAAAGATGCCAACCCACAAATTGTACTAAACTCACTATTCAAACTCAGTCAACTACAGACCAGTAACGGCATTATCATGCTAGCGCTTCACAACCGCCAACCAAAAGTTATGCCACTCAATGAGATTATCAAAGCATACATTGAGTTCCAAGAAGAAGTCATCACACGTAGAACACGTTTTGACCTAGAAAAAGCGGAAGAAAAAGCACACATATTGGAAGGCTTGGTGGTAGCAGTCACCAATATCGACGACGTAGTGCACGCCATCAAGGTAAGTGCCGACAGAGCCGATGCTATGAATAGGCTCAAGACAGAGTTCAATCTCACAGACAAGCAAGCCAATGCCATACTAGATATGCGACTCAGCAAGTTGACAGGCCTAGAAGTAGAGAAACTCAATGCCGACCTAGAAGACTTGCACAAAGAAATCGCAGAATACAAAGAGATACTTGCCAGCGAAGGCAAAATCCTTGAGATTGTACGTAAAGAAATACTTGAAATCAAAGAAAAATACCCAACTAAAAGAAAGAGTGAAATCAGCCTAGACTATGACGACATTGACCTAGGCGACCTAATCCCACAACACGAAGTCGTTATCTCAATGACCAGTCAGGGTTATATCAAACGTATGCCACTCAGCGAATACCGCAGTCAAAATCGTGGCGGACGTGGTGTCAGCGGTCACAAGACCAAGGAAGAAGATGCTGTCAAAGACCTATTCGTGTCCAACAGCCATGACACACTACTCTTCTTCACCGACAAGGGTAAAGTATATGACCTAAAGGCCTACCTAATCCCAGAAGCAGGCAAGCAGACCAAAGGTCGCAACATGGTCAACCTGCTTCAACTTGACCAAGACGAAAAAGTCAGTGCAGTTATCCGCCGTCCAGAAGACAACGAAGGATATCTCGCCATGGCGACCAGCTTTGGTTATGTCAAAAAGACCAACATGGGCGAGTTTGACTCAATCCGTAAAACTGGTAAACTAGCTATCAAACTCAACGAAGGCGACCACCTAGTGAGTGTCAAACTCACATCTGGTTCTGACGACATCATGGTAGCCAGCGACAATGGCAGATGCCTAAGATGTAATGAGAAGTTTATTCGTGACGTAGGACGTAATAGTCAAGGTATCCAATGCATTCAGCTAGATGAAGGCGAACTCATTATTGACATGATGGTTATACGTGATGGCATGGATATACTCACCATTACCGAAAAAGCGTTTGCCAAACGTAGTGACACAGACGAATACCGCTCTCAAGCACGTGGCGGTAAGGGTATCAAGGCAGGCACATTCAACGACAAGACTGGTAAGGCCGTAGCCTTCCGCCCTATCACTGAAGACAAAGACGTGCTACTCATCACAGATAGTGGCATTGTAATCCGTGTACATGCTACCGCTATCAACCACGTAGGTCGTGGCAGTCAAGGTGTAAGAATCATGCGCCTTGGTGACAACGACAAGGTTGTCAGCGTGGCAGTAGTAGATAAATATGACGAAGTAGAAGAATCTACCGAAGTCCTAGACCAAGACAACGAAAATCCAACCAATGAAGAATAATATGACAGATTTGACCGAAAACACACCAAAAGGCATTCATGCAGGACATAGACAGCGACTCAAAGCCAAAGTGCAGAGCAAGGGACTAGATTCCCTTGCCGACCACGAGGTGCTGGAACTTTTGCTCGCCTATTGCATACCATACAAAAACACCAACGACATGGCACATATTCTTATACAAAAGTATGGCGGTCTAAAGAATGTATTTGGTCACCCAGAGAGCGAGTATTGTAAAATATCTGGCATACAGAGTCATACCGCATTCTTCTTGAGTCATTTCCCTGCCATTGCGCACAGATATGCTGGTAGCGTCAGCAACGACCGACCTAGACTAGCCAACGAGATAGAGTCAGTACTATACTTTAGGAGTCATCACTTCGTAGAGCCTAATGAGTCATTGTTGGTATGCTGTCTAGATGCTGGCAATCAACTCATCAGCGCTATAGAGACCAACTCTTCTAGTCCTACTCGTGTAGAGATAGATATGCGATATATATCTTCGCAGATTCTGCCACTCAAGCCTGCAGCTGTAGTATTATTCCATTCTCACCCTGCTGGCAAGGCAAAACCTAGTCAAAGTGATATC
>JBKSMV010000048.1:0-12876 GCA_046881985.1 Clostridia bacterium | reverse complement strand
AAAATTACGAAAAATTATGCGTATTTTTATAAAAATAATAAAAAAACAATGATTTTTTATACAAATAATAATAAAATTGAATATATTTATGATATTTTATCGCAGTATAAAAATAGTTGCAATAAAATAATTATTATTTCTAATGAATGGAAAATAGATGAAATAAAATTGGCAAATAATATTAATTTCGATTTAATTTTGTTGGACAAAGAGTTGGTGTACAAACACCTTTACAAACCAAACAATATTTACCCTGCCAGCCAAATAGAAATGAAGCCAGCTAAAAAGACTGGCTTAAAAGATTTTGTATTGACTTGTGTGCAGAGAAAAAACTTCTCAAGGTTTCTCTTTGCTGGGTTTGTCATCATGTTCGCCAGCCTTATTATGCCGTACAATATTTATTATATTGTTTGGGGCAGTATGCTGTTGACTCTCAGTTTCATTTGCCTACTCAGTCCATTATGGACAAAGAAGGTTAGCAAAGATATATTTGACTAATTGTTTTGATATTTGATAAGTGCGTCTACGAGTAGGTCAATCTCGTTAGGCGTATTTTTGTGATTGAGTGATATGCGCACCGCACCACCCAAATCTAGTGTGCCTAGTTGTTTGTGAATTAACGGTGCACAATGCAAGCCACTCCTTACTGCAATGCCATAATTAGTGTCTAAATATGTGGCAAGGTCATGGCAATCACAATCACGAATGTTGAATGATATCACTCCTTGGCAATTTTGCGGATTGCTATATATTTGAATATTGGGCACATATTGCAGACGGACAAAAGCATAATCTATCAAGTTTTTTGTCTTGGTATTGATAAAGTCAAAGTTTTTGTCTACATACTCCACCCCAGCACCTAGAGATATAATTAGTGGCGTACTGATAGTTCCACTCTCAAAGTTGTCTGGGAAAAGTTCTTCTTGGTCAACGGATTCGCTACTAACCCCAGTGCCACCAAGTATAACTGGACGAAGACTCACTCCGTCAGCCAAAACAAGCCCGCCTATGCTGGCAAGCGAATATAAGCCCTTGTGCCCTGCAAAACAAAGAATATCTATATTGTCTTTGTCTAGTGAGATTTTGGTGTGCCCTGCTGACTGCGCACAATCCACTATCATACGTATACCTTTCGAGTGGCAATATTGTCCAATAGAACGAATATTGTTGACTGCTCCTGTGACATTTGAAGTGTGTGTAATGACTAGCAGTTTGGTGTCGGGCTTGGTGTACATTTCGATATCGTCAGCAGTGACACAACCATTATGATTTATAGGCACTATGTCTAAAGTGATAATGCCTTCCTTTTGTAGTCGATGTAGCGGTCGTAGAACAGAGTTGTGCTCCATTACTGTAGTGAGAACGTGCATACCTTTTTGCACACTGCCGAGTATAGCCATATTGAGTGCGGTTGTACAATTGTGCGTAAAAACCTCCCTGCTTGGGTCTGCATCAAAAAATCGTGCCACTCGCTCTCTCACTTCATTGACCTTTTGGCTAGACCTAATAGCGCTCTTATGTCCGCTTCTGCCCGGGTTGGCAGTAAAGTTTTCCATACATTCTATCACCCTATTTTTTACCAGTTGCGGTTTGAATAAACTTGTAGCTGCATTATCAAAATATATCATCTATTCACCAAAACTATCCTTTTACTATATTATGTATTATGCAATTTTACTTTTTGTGAGAGGTAAATAGTGAAAAACGCCTATATCTTGTTTAGGTCAAGAAACGACTTGATGAATTACCAAAAAGTGTTGAATAGTTATGGTGTGCCGAGCGAAATGGTTAATGCCCCAAGAAGTATGGCGACTAGTTGTTCTTTGGCTATCAAAACTAGCCCCCAAAATGTGCAGGTCGCTCAACAAATAGCACAAAGACACAACTATTCCGGTATGAATGGTATATATATCGTGGACAAAAATGCAGGACAAAGAGATATTATAAATAAAATATATTGACAAACAATTGAATTAACATTTTATTTGTGTTATAATAATTTGTATGGAAAAACAAAAGATAATTTTGGATTATTTGCAAAGACTATTTCCAGACGCAAAGTGTGAGTTGAATTATGACACTCCTTATCAGTTGCTCATAGCGACAATCCTATCAGCGCAATGCACAGACAAACGAGTAAATGTCGTGACCGAAAGACTTTTCGCCGTCGCCCCTACTCCAGAAGATATGCTAGCATTAACTGATGACGAACTCAAGGACATCATTCACTCTTGCGGATTTTACAATAATAAAGCAAAGTCTATCAAAGAGTGTACTCGTGAGATAGTCGAAAACTATGGTGGGCAGATGCCTATAGTTAGAGACATTCTCGAATCTCTACGTGGTGTAGGCAGAAAGACTGCCAATGTTGTACTGGCTGAATGCTACAACGAGCCAGTTATAGCAGTAGACACCCATGTACATAGAGTGAGCGCAAGGCTAGGCATAAGCGAAGACAAGGACTCTCCGCTAGAATGTGAGAAAAAACTCAACAATACATTTGACAAGGGCGAGCTTGCACAACTGCATATCCGTATGGTACATTTTGGCAGATACAAGTGCAAAAGCCAAAAGCCAGAATGTGCGGATTGTGAAATGAAAAATATTTGCAAATATTATAAGGACAAGTATGAAAGATAAAGTAATAATTACAATAAAAGCAGGCAACGGCGGTGACGGTGTTGTTCGTTTTCGTAGAGAAAAGTATGTCGCCAATGGCGGTCCTAGCGGTGGTGATGGTGGCAAAGGTGGTAGCATTATCTTCGTAGCGGACAAAAATAAAAACACCCTTATCGACTTTCAATACAAACGTAAGTTTGTCGCAGAAAATGGAACTGCTGGCGATGCGGGATTGAGAAATGGCAAAGATGGACAAGATGTGATTATCAAAGTGCCATGTGGTACGGTAATTCGTGATGTAAATAGCGGTAAGATTGTAGCAGATATGTACGAAGACGGCGAAAGCAAAGTTATATTGCAAGGCGGTCGTGGTGGTCGTGGTAATGCATTCTTCAAGACTGCTACTCGCCAAGCACCACAATTTTCACAACTAGGTGAAGTATGTAAGCCTTACCAAGTACAACTAGAGCTCAAACTTATAGCAGACGTGGCATTGATTGGCAAACCTAACGTAGGTAAGAGCACTATTCTCTCTATCATCACTAGTGCTAGACCTAAGATTGCCAATTATGACTTCACTACCCTAACACCAAATATCGGCATAGCGAAGTATTATGACAACTCTTTCGCTGTGGCAGACATTCCTGGTCTTATCAAAGGCGCAAGTGATGGTGTGGGTCTTGGTCACGACTTCCTATCTCATATTGAGCGTACTCGCCTACTCGTGCACGTCGTAGACATATCTGGTGAGAATGGCAAAGACCCTGTAGATGACTATTTTACTATCAATGAGGAATTGGCGAAATACAACCCTAGCCTAACCAAAGTACCTCAAATAGTCGCACTTACAAAGATTGACATGGTGGACAACCTAGACGAGAGAATAAAAGATTTCAAAAAGGCTACCAAATGCAAGTCTACGATTGTGCCAATTTGTGCCATAATCAATGAAGGTGTAGATGAGCTATTGAAAACTATTTGGAACAAACTCAAAGACCTACCAAAACCTTTGCCTATCGCTAGCGAAATCGACAAAATTGATATTCGTGACGTAACAAGTGTGGAAATAACTATGGAAGAGCCACATTGTTATCGTGTGAGCGGTGGATATATTGACGAATTGCAACGTGGTATCGTATTTACTGACACTGCTTCACTTGGATATTTTATGTCAAAGATTAAAGAGAAAGGCATATTCGATATGCTCAAACAAAAAGGCGCTGTAGAGGGCGACACCGTTCTCTTCGGTGACCAACAATTCGAAATGGTAGATTAAGGAGATAATATGATAGATAAGAAACAAAGAATCAAACTTCGTAGTATAGGTAGTACTTTGAAGTCTGTAGTTAATGTGGGCAAAGACGGATTTAGTGACGAAGTAATCAATGCCATAAGCGAAGCACTATATACTCATGAATTGGTTAAAGTCAGTCTAATGCAATCATTGAACTTGCCTAGTAATGATGAGTTATGTGCTATTGCTACAAAACTAAATGCTGATGTCGTGGCAACTATTGGTAAGAAGATACTCTTCTACAGATATAGTGACAAGAAAAATATCAAGCACGTGTTGTAAAAAAAGAAAACAAATGTTTTCTTTTTTTATGCCTTTATGTAGTTGTCGTTTTTGTTATTGATGATTTGCGAGTTGTTTTTGGAAGAAGATTTATTATTTTTGGCGAAAGTTGACATCAAGTTGATTATACTACCCAAGTCACCACCGCCATTCAATCCGCTCATAAGTTTGGATATCTGTCCCGTATCGACATGGTTGCCTGACATTGAGTTGAGTAATGGCAAGACTTTGTTCAAGTCCATTGGTGAACCATGATTTTGTGGTGGTGCTGTTTGAGTTGGAGTGGTGTTGGTCGGTGTTGTCGAAGTTGGTTGTGCATTAGTGGACTTAGGCGAAGCGAATGGCTTTGGAAACATGGAAGTATTTTTGTCTATATATTCTTGGTCTTCTGCAGACAAAGGTGTGGCTGATACTGGCTGAGATTGAGGTTGAGCATTGGCATTTTGCATGGATTGAGTGAGCATATTGATAAGTGGCATGATTGACGACAAATCCATAGACTACCTCTTTACACATTTATTTATATGCAGGCATAAAAAATATAGTGAGGAACAAAAATGGATTTTAGAGATTTTGCCAACAACTACAAGCCAAAAGAAAAAGCAACAACTAATACAGACAATAAGTCTAATAACACGTCATCTCAAGGTCAATATGAAGACATGATAAAACAATATGAAAATCTTAGTCAAGACGAACTGATGAGCGAACTTTTTAAGCAGTCTGCCGAGATGAAAAGCCAGGGCAAGTGGAACAATGCCGAAATGGAAAAAATCGCCACAACTCTTTCCCCCTACCTTAACGACCAACAAAGGCAAATGCTAGCCAACCTTACTCAACAACTAAACAAAGATTGATTTATGCCAAAAAATGTGTTAATATGAACATATGTTAAAGATAGAAAAAATATCAATCAAATACATCAAGCAGTTTTACACTCTATTTGAAGTGAGTAGCGAGTTTTATGCTGGGGATAAAGTGTTGCTTGTGGGTGACGACAATAGTGGCAACAGAGCCTTGCTACGAGTGATAGCGAAAATAGACAAGCCAAACTCTGGCAAGATTGACTATGACGAGTTTAGTAAAAAAGATATCGGCTATCTACCTATCTCACCAGTTGTGTTTAAGAGAAAAAGTGTGCGAGAAAATATACTCTACACTCTCAAGATTAGAAAAGTGCCAAAAGCAACCGCTCAAAGTAAAGTGGAAACAATACTCAACGAATATGGCTACTCTAGTATTGCTGACAAAAAGTTGTGTGACTGCTCTGACAAAGAAAAATATGCCGTAACTATAATGCGACTACTTGTACGAGAGCCACGTCTAGTATTGATTGAATTACCTGACGACATGAACGAAGATATACTCTTACTTATCAATCAATTGATACGTCAAAGTGAGATATGTCTAATGTCTAGCAAAACAGAGAAAGAAAGTATAGTACATACTAGATTCCTACGTATGTATAATGGTAGCATGGTATAAAAAAAAGACCTTATTAGGTCTTTTTTTTATCTAACGGAAATGTCTTCCTCTTCTGCAAAGTCAGCTGGGTCTACATCTGGAGTCTTTGTAGTCACTCTTCTGCCTTTGTGGAGATTTTTACGTTCAGGTTTCTCATCTTTTAGTTTGTCAAAAGCATCTAGCACTTTTGCCCAATCATTCTTGCCTTCGCCCCTTCTGCGATACTCTTTGCCATTGTGTGAGCAAGAAATAGTACCTTTCTCTTGGTCGATGACCACGTTGGTGAAACCTCTCTTTTCTAGTGAAGCTTTAATTTGTTCTGGACTTTTCATAGCATTTCCTCCCTCGATTATATTTTTATATTAGCATATGATTTGTTTCGTGTCAAATTATCTATTGCAAATTGAAAATTAATTTTGTACCATCGCTATCAATTAGCACTTGACGTTTTTCATTCAAGTCACCACGTAGAAGCATATCTGCCAACTCATCTTCAATCTCTGTCATGATGAGCCTACGCATTGGACGAGCGCCATATTCTTCGTTGCTACCCTTATTCACTAGGTAATCAACCGCAGTGTCAGTGAGTTTCAAGCCAATATTCTGCTCTGCCAATGTCTTGGACACGTTGACAAGCATATTTTTGGTAATCTGCACCATATCGTCATGACCAAGCCTATTGAATATGATGATATTGTCAAGTCTATTGATAAACTCTGGGCGGAAGCGACGTTTCAACTCTTCCATGACGAGTTCGTTTCTACTTGTTTCGGTATTTTGGTTGAAGCCAAAATCTATACGTTTGGAAGCGAGTTTGTCACTACCAATATTGCTGGTCAATATGATAACGCAATTTTTGAAGCTAACAGTGCGTCCTTGTGTGTCAGTCAGTCTGCCGTCATCTAGGATTTGTAGCAAGATATTCATTACGTCTGGGTGAGCCTTCTCTACTTCGTCAAATAGCACTATACTATATGGCTTACGGCGAACTTTTTCGGTGAGTTGTCCACCTTCGTCAAACCCAACATAACCCGGAGGAGCACCAATAAGTTTGGACACAGAATGTGACTCCATAAACTCACTCATGTCTAGTCTAATCATTTGATTTTCGTTGTCATAGAGTGCATCAGCGAGAGCCTTACAGAGTTCTGTCTTACCTACACCTGTTGAGCCCAAGAAAAGGAAGCTGCCTATCGGTCTACGTCCATCTCTTATACCCAATCTGCTACGACGAATAGCACGAGAAACAAGGTTTATCGCTTCGTCTTGACCTATAACCCTACTCTTGAGTTTGGCTTCGAGTTGCATGAGTTTTTCGCCTTCGCTTTCGGTGAGTTTGGTAAGTGGGATTTGTGTCCACTTGCTGACAATCTCTGCGATGGCATTGTCGTCAATGACAATCTCATTACGTTCTGCACTGGTGCGGTTGGATTTGAGTGATTCGAGTTCTTGTTTGGTTTGGGCAATCTCGTCACGAAGTCTAGTCGCCTTCTCAAAATCTTCTTGAATAATAGCATCTTGTTTGTTGGCTTCCAAGATTTGTAGACGTTTCTCTATATCAACGGTATCTTGGCTAGCATAATTGTTGAGCACTTTGGCTCTGCTAGATGCTTCGTCAATAAGGTCGATTGCCTTGTCTGGTAGACTTCTATCTAAAATATATTTGTCTGAAAGTTTGACTGCTGCTTCTATGGCATCGTCCAAGATTTTGACATTGTGGAAGGCTTCATAGCTATCTCTCAACCCTTTCAAAATGGCAATAGTGTCTTCTACTGATGGTGGGTTGACCATGATTGGTTGGAATCTACGTTCTAGTGCTTTGTCTTTTTCGATATATTTTCTGTATTCGTCTGTGGTTGTAGCACCTATAGTCTGCATTTCGCCACGTGCAAGGTATGGCTTGAGCATATCTGCTGGGCTAGTTTCACCCTTGTCACTACCAGCCATGGCTAGAGTGTGGATTTCGTCTATAAATACGATAATATTTTGGTCATTGATAATAGTGTCAATGGCATTTTTGAGTTTCTCTTCCATTGAACCACGATATTTTGTGCCAGCCATTAGTCCACCAATATCTAGTGAATATATTGTCTTGCCACGTAAGATTTGTGGTACGTCATTTTTAACGATTTTGAGTGCCAAGCCTTCAATAATGGCTGACTTACCTACGCCCGCTTCGCCTATAAGTACTGGATTGTTTTTGGTCTTACGGCAAAGGATTTCTATCACTCGCTCAATCTCTTCGTCACGACCAATGATTGGGTCGATTTTACCCATGCGAGCACGCAAGGTGACGTCACTACCCATATCTAGTAATTCTTGTGGTAGTGGGCTCTGGTCATTGTCGTTGGATAGGTCATTACCTTCGTAAGCACGATTTTTGACATTGCCGACCTGCTCATAGCCGTCAGCATTGAAGCTCTGATTTGGTTTGGCTTCTGAAGTTGGTGATTTGGACAAGATTTGGACAAGGCGGTCTCTCATTTCTCGCACATTCAACTTGTACATACCCGCCAAAATCTTGATGGCAATACTATCGTTTTGTGACAACAGTGCCAAGAGCAAATGCTCTGTGCTGATAAATGTCTGTTGGACACGTTTGGCAATAGTATTAGCTATAACAAAGAGTTCCTTGGTACGTGGTGTGTATTCTAGTGAGTTAGTAATACTAGCCGTGTCTTGCGATGACATGAGAATATCTTTTAGGTCATTGGCTTGCACCTTGTAGGCAGAAAGCAGTTTACTTGCCTTGCTTTGACTGACGCTTGCCAATCCGTACAAAATATGCTCGCTACCGACCACATCACCAAGTTGGCTGGCTATGTTGGTAGCATTTTTGACGGCAACCTGTGCCAAATCTGTGAGATTGTATATCATATTAATTCTCCTTGATAGTCTGTTGTATAAACTTTGCAAGTTGTAGATTGTATTCGTCTATAGTAAAGGTAGACTTATTTTCATAACTCATAATGGCATATGGTGCATGACGTAAAATGTTGTCTAACTTGTCAACGTCTGCATCTACGAGTCCAAGACTTGTGCCTATCTTGACATTGGCAATCCACTCCTGCATCTCACTATACTTAATAGTGTAGCAACTTTTGAGTAGTCCGTATGAACGTCGAGCCATGTCTGTTATTGCCACAGGTCTGTCGTCATACAATGCTCGGCGAGCACTCATTTCTAATTCTTGTAGTCGCATAACTGCAGACTGCACCTTGTTGATGACTTCCATTTCGTCTAGGCCTAGGCTGGCATAGTTGCTGATTTGGAATGTGTAGCCTTGTTGCTGACTACCTTCGCCATAATCTCCCCTAACTGTAATGCCTAGTTGAGAAAGGTCGTTGATAATCTTGCTCATTTGATTGGTCTTGACCAATGCAGGCAAACACATACGTACACTAGCACGCATTGCGCTACCTACATTTGTTGGACAGGTGCACAGATAACCATATTCGTCATCATATGCTAGAGAAAGAGAGTTCTCAATAACGTCCATTACTGACTTAATCTTTTTGTATGCACCAAATAAATCCAAGCCATTGACTATACTTTGCGCTCTTAGGTGGTCTTCTTCATTAATCATAATGCACACGTCTTCTGCATTATTGACAGACAAGGCTGATATGTGACGATTGTCTATGAGAAGTTGGCTGATAAGCCTTTTCTCTAACAAATATTGTATAGTTGACTCGTCCAAGTCATCTAGTTTGGCAGTCTTTAGGCTGGCTGACATAAGTAATTGTTGTATTTGAGTGATAAGTTTATTTGCTTCTGCATTAGCAAGTTTGCTAACGAACTTGTAATCTTTTAAGTTGCGAGCGAATCGAACTCTACTGGACAAAATGATACCATTATTCATTGTCTTGCGCCTCCAAAGATTTTATCTGCTTGTTGATAGCACCAGCATCTTCGTATCGTTCTTCTTCAATGGCTTTTTTGAGTTGGGCTCTCAAATTAAGGAGTTGTTTTTGGCGCTCATTCATGGCATGAGTGGACGGCTTGTGAGTGCCGTCTGCATGAAGTTGACGAATAACTGGAGCAATCACTTCTCTAAGGTCGTTGTAGCATTGACTACAACCTACTACACCATTACTCAAAAACTCGTTGGCAGTAGTATGACAACGTGAGCATTGTTTAGTTGTATTGAGTTGTTGTGATTGTGGCTGAAGTATGTCGAAAAAACTATTCAATGGAAAAGCTCCGAAGTTTTGCAATACTCCTGCCTTGACTGCACACTCTGTGCATAGATGTACTTCTGTCTTTTGTCCGTCTACTACGAGCATACTATTGTATGTCGCTGGACGATTGCAATTATCGCACTTCATGTTCCCTCCTAAATAGTATTACCTTTAATCCAAATTATATATCTAATGCCAGATTTTGTTAAGTATTTGTGAGTCTATTTTTTATCTTTTGTTTAAGTTCGGCAACATTCGCATTTTTGGTAGCAGAAATCATGACTAGATTTTCGCCCAAAAGTTCTCTGCCTGCACTAACGTATTCTTCTAATGCAACGTCAATCTTATTGGCTACGTATAGAATATTGTGCTTGTCTACACCAAGGTCAGCAAGTACGTTCTCTACAATCTGTAGTTTGGAGTACCATAAGTCGTCTGCGATATCAAAAACCACCAACACAAGGTCGGCATCTCTGGCTTCTGCAAGTGTTGCACTAAACGCATTCATAAGTTCGTGCGGAAGTCTGCTGACAAACCCTACTGTATCTGTCAATACATAACTTAATCCGTCGTCCCATACTTTTTTGGACAAAACGTCTAGTGTAGCAAAAAGTCTATCGTCAGCATATGCTTCTGCTTTGGTGATATTGTTGATAAGGGTGCTTTTGCCTGCATTGGTATAGCCTACTATGGCGACATTTTTGGTATTGGTTCTACGTTTTGTAGATTGGACATCTCGAGCACGTTTGATTTTGTCTAAATCTTCTTCGATAGACTTGATGTCACGTTGGATTTTTCGTCTATCTAGTTCAAGTTTGGTTTCGCCCGGACCACGTGAACCTACACCGCCTGAACCAAAACGGCCATTGCTTCCGCTGATGCTAGAAAGTCGTGGCAGAGAGTATTTGAGTTGTGCGAGTTGGACTTGAAGTTTGCCTTCTTGTGATTGTGCACGTGTGGCGAAAATGTCTAGAATGAGCATATTTCTGTCTATGGTTTTGACTCCAACAACGTCTTCTATATTTTTGAGCTGACTACCTGTCAATAGGTTGTCCACGATAAGAAGTGTCGCTCCGCTCTCTGATATGGCATCTCGCACTTCTTCCACTTTGCCTGAGCCAATAAATGTGCGAACGTCTGGCTTGGCAATGAGTTGGTAAGTTCTACCCACTACGTCCAGTCCGCATGATGTGGCGAGTTCGATAATCTCTTGAAGATTGTATTCGGCATTGTCCTGCTTGGTATAACCAGCCACTATAAAACATGGTTGTCTATTGTTCATCGTTTACTCCTAATTTGATAAGGTCTTCTCTACGTATGGTATTGAGAAGTGTGTTTTGCAAGTTTGGTTTGTCTTGAGCCAACTCTAGTGGTAGCGATATGCATGGTACACCGCATGAGTTGAGTAGATTAACTATATCTCCACGCATGACGTGCATGGACTCTAATGTAGTGTCATAGTTGTACAAATCTATTGCCAAAATGGGTGTAAAATCTTCTTCATTAAATAATACAATGTCTACATATTTTGTGAGCAGCCTTTTTTTGTCTACATCGAAACCATTGTATTTGATAAATGTGTCCAAAGTGACTTTGACCTGCACATTGACATTGTCAGGCATCACTTCTCTTATGGCTTTGAACATATCTATATTTTGATGCTTGATATAATATGGTTTCTTGATAAATCCGTCTGTTGTACTAAGCTTATGGATTTTTTCCTCTTTCGCAGAAGATGACTTGCTCGCTACAACTATTATCACAGCCAAGACTATGGCTACACCTATGATAATGGCTGGTAAAACGTATTTTGTGAACATATTGTCTCCTAATTTTTGCTCCAATCGATTGGAATGAGTCCGTTGGACTCGAGATAAGTGTTGCATTTGCTAAAAGGTTTACTACCAAAAAATCCATTGTATGCAGATAAAGGGCTTGGGTGTGCAGATTGTAGCACCAAGTGGTGTGGATTGGTAATGTGTTGAGCATATTTTCTAGCATAACCGCCCCAAAGTATAAACACTATTGGTCTATCTAGGCTGGCTATGTGCTTGACAATCTCTGTAGTCACTCTTTCCCAACCATGACCTGCATGAGAGCCTGCCATGCCCATCTGTACACTTAGTACACTATTGATAAGCAGTACACCTTGCTCCGCCCAACCATACAGCGTGGTTTTAGTAGGTGTGGGAATATTTAGGTCTGCAGAAAGTTCTTTGAAGATATTTTGCAGAGAAGGTTGTGCTTTGCCGTCCGCACAAGAAAATGCCAAACCGTCTGCTTGACCTGGTGTGTGATATGGATCTTGACCTATAATCACGACTTTTACCTTGTCTACTGGTGTGCGATTGAGTGCTGAAAAAATGTCTTCTTGACGTGGAAAACATCTGTGCTTGGCATATTGCTCATTGACGAAGCCAAACAACTCTCTCTTAAACTCTTGTGTAAAAGCTGGGGCTAAAACTTCTTTCCAGTCTTGATTGAGTACATAATTCATGACTATATTATATCACAAATGCTACATATTTACAAACAAATAAAAAACACATTGCTGTGTTCTTTATCTAGAATATGGTGAGCGAACTGATGTTGTGTCGTCTTTTGGCTGTCCGCTCTCTTTGTATTTGGCCATAATTATTGCCTGACCTGCTACAATGAGTACAAATACTGCGCCTGCAGTAGACAAAAGTATAATGCCTAGTTGCTTTTGACTTTGTGCTTTGACATATTCGCCATCTCTCTCGAGTGGCATTTGATAATAGTCCATTGGCACACTGTCGGTGTTGGCAGTCACATTTTTGGAGGCAACTGCGATAGTAATGGTGGCATCTATCTGATACTCTGGCTGATTGAGTTGTTCTCTAGTGTATAGAGAGTACGTCCAGCCAGTTTGCATATCACCATTGTCTAACTCGAAACTATACTTAAACCACCACTTCTCACAATATTCGTTGTAGTAGTGGTCAATAATTGTGGCTATACGGCGATATGACATATAGTCGGCATTGTTTTCTGGCAAGGCACGTTCTATCATGT
>JBKSMV010000047.1:0-11647 GCA_046881985.1 Clostridia bacterium | reverse complement strand
CTTCAACGCTAACTTGTCTGTCGCCTATGGTCGTTGTAAAAATCTTTCTTTCCATATATCTTCCTTTTATATAATTATTACCAATTTAACCCCATTTTTCAAACAAAATGAGGGCTCAAACAAAAGCCCCCATTATATTCAATTATCTAATGCCTAGTTTCGCCTTCAAAGCACGATATCTCTCGATGTCGTTATTCTCTAGATAACGGAGCAACTTTCTACGAGTTGCAGTCATCTTAAGTAGACCACGAGTTGAGTGCTTGTCTTGACGATTAGCTTTCAAGTGCTCAGTAAGGTTAGCGATACGAGCAGTAAGTAGTGCAACTTGCACTTCGATACTACCAGTGTCTTTCTCGTCTTTGCCGTACTCAGCCACGATTTGCTTCTTATCAATAATAGCCATATTTCTCTCCTTTTATATATTCGCCATAAACCTTGCCCACGCCCGAGAAGTCGTCAGGCAACGTCTAGGTACATTGGTATTGTAGCACAAGGTGAAAGTTTTGTAAAGACTTTTTGATAAAAATATTATATCTTGTCTAGACTCAATCCGCACTTGGCAGATATCTCTTGAGCCTGTTCTCTAGATATGCCTTTTTTGTACCAGCGGTGGTGACTCATAGCAAACGGACTCTTGTTGAACATTGTCTGGTCACCTTCTACCACAAATAGTGTGATAATGTCTGTCGCATCTGTCACACGTGATAGACCTAGTTGGTCGAGCATAGTGTTGAGTACCTTGACCCCTTCGAGTGAAGTGGCTCTCACGTCATGCTTGACTGCTACATAGTCACGTAAGTAAGACATCAGTGCGAAAAACTCTTCTCTATCAATACCCTGTGGCATACGGAATGGTGCATATTCCCAACTCACATATTCTTTGTCTTTGGCTTCCGCTGGAGCAAAACGTACATAGTGCAGTCTATACACGTCACTCTTGGACTTTATCTTGTGATTACGGACCAATTTTTCATTAGCGATATTTAGTCCTGTCGTTCTTTTGGTATGATACATATTTTTCTCCCCTCCGTATATATCAATTTTGCCTTCTTTCAAAGGTCACCAAAAGTATAACAATGACCGCCAAAATAGTCAACGATTTTACAAAAAAAGACATAAAAAAATTGCCACTTTTTACGGCAAATCCCTTTTGTTATCTAGATTTCGACACCTTTCGACATCTTGCGACAAACGTAATTTTAGGAGTAATAATCGATACGCCCAAACTTACGTTTGTTGGCCACCTTCACTACAAATATTGTGACCATCAAAATCAGTGCCAAGGCTAGTGCTATCACGACTATGACTAACACTCTGTTGACTGGTGCATTGACCTGCACTACAGTAATAGTTGAGTTGTTGAGATGTTGTGACGAGATATTGAATGTCTTGACCAGCATGCCGGTATAATTGCCCATGCCAATCACCTTGATTGTAGCCTTGCCAATGCTGACGTTGTTTTCGTACATGACAAGGTAGTCATCACTGGTTAGTCCGTCCAGTATTACACTAGGAGTGATAGGCTTGCCAGTATAACCAAAACTCGCATCTATCTCAAAGTCCATACGTGATATATCTTTGCGTGCAATATTCCACTCAAGGCTAACAGGCTCAAAAGTATAATACTCATTGTGCTCAATGTAGCAGTCCAATCTATAACCACCCGCATTGACCGCCTTGGTCGTACCAGATAGTATCAATTCCACATTATCTTCCGGCTCTACACCTACAAGCGATATGTCGTCTGCGATATCATACTCTTGACCACTATACTCATAGTCCAGATTGGTTATATCTAGTGTAAGAGTCTTCTTGTGCATGATAGTATCTACTTTGAAAATATACTCGGCATTGGTCGTAGCGGGTGGACGATAAATGAGCACATTCTCGTCAGCAATCCATACACAACCATATGGCACAAGCACTTCGTCACCATATGTATATTCGAGTTTAAGTTGGTGCAGATTGCCGTCCACCGCACTAAACGATGAGCAACTAACGATTGAATGCACCTTTTCTGTAGTCATTGACATAGTGTTGACTTCTTTGGCATCGGTAGTGCTACGTGGCAAAACATTCATGCACAAAGTGAGAGTTAGTGCCACAACGGCACAGCAAAACATGATAGTAATTATTCGTAATTTAGTCATAGCTTCCTTCGTAAACTTGTTATCAAAAACTTGATTTTGGGGTGAAAAAAACGGGCTGGGGTCAAAAAGTTGACGCACCTGCCCGTTTACTATATCTTTTGGGGACAAAAAAACTATTTTACCAAAGGCTTAAGTTTTGGTAAGTTCTGCCCACGTGGGTAAGTAATTGGTGTATCGTCTACTTTCTTGATGATTAAGATATTGCGACTGCCCATGTCGAATGGGAGTTCGTGGAGTTCTTCTTTGCTCAAATATCCGCCCATTACACTCATAGCATATAGGGAAGCATTGATTTCGTCTTTGGCACTAGCGCCCTTGTAGGCGATAAAGATACCACCTTTCTTGACAAAAGGCAAAGTATACTCACATAGAGTGACAAGCGGACTCACAGCACGAGCTACGCACACGTCGTAGGCTTCTCTGTGCTCTGTCCTAGCCAAATCTTCCGCACGTGAATGTATGATATTGGCATTAATACCCAACTTGTCGCACACGTCCTTTAGGAAATTGACTCTCTTATTGAGACTATCTACAAGGGTGACCTTGATGTCTGGACGCAAAATAGCGAGCGGAATACCTGGGAAACCAGCGCCTGTGCCTACGTCAATAAGGCTAGCGTCTGCTGGTATCTCGTCTACAGCCAATACGCTGTCCAAAAAATGCTTGACCCACACTTCTTTCTCTTCGGTAATAGCGGTGAGATTCATGTGCTCGTTGGCTTCCACTAATAGAGCAAAAAACTTGTCAAGTTTCTCAACTTGACTATCTGTGAGTGTGATGTTGTGTTTTTTGAACAAATCTTTCATACCTTTTTATTCTACCACAATTTACCAATTAAGGCAAACCTTTTACACTAGATTATGCTGTTTTAGATATACTAGCAAGACACTAATATCTGCCGGACTCACACCACTAATTCGACTCGCTACACCAAGGTTGGTTGGAGTGAAATGGCTAAGTTTTTCTCTCGCTTCTAGACGTAGTCCTTGCACCTGACTATAGTCAAGGTCGGCAGGAAGCAGAGTGTTTTCGTTGCGAAGCATTTCGTCTATCATGTCGAGTTGCATCTTGATATAACCTTGATACTTACACTCGGTATTGACTATCTCAAGTATATCATTAGGTATACCCGCAAATACACCCAAATATTCTCTCACACTAAAAGCATTGGCTTTGGTTCGACGTAAAATATCGCCTAGTCGTATGCCAGTCTTGACTTGTGTTTCACCTATGGCTGTGAAATATGCTTCCACCTTGCTAGGCGGGAAGATATTTGAGAGTTCTTCTCTGGCTTGGTTTAAGTATTTGACTCTACGGCGATAGGCACGTTTTTGCTTGTCGTCCACTAGGCCATACTTGATGCCATAGTCGGTGAGTCGCAAGTCGCAGTTGTCTTGACGGAGTATGAGTCTATACTCTGCACGTGAAGTCATCATGCGGTATGGCTCGTCCACACCTTTGGTGACAAGGTCGTCAATGAGCACACCGATATATGCTTCGTTACGCTTTAGGACGAACGGCTCTTTGCCGTCTAGATACAACACCGCATTGATACCAGCCATGATACCTTGCGCACCTGCTTCTTCATAACCGCTAGTGCCGTTGACCTGCCCTGCGAAAAATAGTCCCTTGGTCATTCTACTCATGAGATTGTGCCTAATAGTAGTAGGGTCAATGCAGTCATACTCGATAGCATAGGCATAGCGCATGATTTGGCAGTTTTCTAACCCCTTGATAGAGTGATAAATCTGCTCTTGCATCTCGGCCGAAAAACTTGTGCTCATACCTTGTACATATATTTCTTTGGTATTGGCACTCTCTGGCTCTAAAAATATCTGGTGACGCTCTTTGTCTTTGAAACGTAAAATCTTGGTTTCGATGCTAGGGCAATACCTTGGACCAACACCCATAATCTCGCCACTAAATACTGGAGCTTTGTCAATGTTGTCTAGTATTATCTTATGTGTGTCAGCATTGGTGTAGCACAAATGGCATGGAATATTGAGTTTGGTCGTGCCATAGCAAGAGTAGGTCTTTTCGCTGTCGCTGTCTTGTTTTTCTAGTTCGCTAAAGTCGATAGTGTCGCCGTTTATACGTGCTGGTGTGCCTGTTTTGAATCTATAGAGTTTGTGACCGGCTTTTTCTATAGCACGTGACAGATACTCTGCTCGCATAAATCCGTTTGGGCCGGACTTTTGTTGGCATTCTCCTGTGGTAGTCACACTCTTCAAGTATACACCTGTAGCCACGATAACTGCTTTGGCTCTATATGTGATGCCTAGGGCTGTCTTGACACCCACAATCTGCCCATTACGAAGCACAAAGTCCACCACTTCACTCTGCACGATAGTTAGATTAGGTGTGTTTTCGAGCAAGGCTTTCATCTCTTCATGATATCTATGCTTGTCTACTTGCGCTCGCATAGATTGTACGGCAGGACCTTTGCCTGCATTGAGTAGTCGCATTTGTAGACGTGTTTTGTCCGCCACTCTGCCCATAGCACCGCCAAGGGCTGTGATTTCGCCTACAAGTTGTCCTTTGGCTGTACCGCCAATGCTTGGATTGCACGCCAAAAAACCAATGCTGTCTAGATTGATTGTCAGCATTAGTGTTTTCTTGCCCAATTTGGCACTGGCATGAGCGGCTTCACTGCCTGCATGTCCACCGCCTACTACTATAATGTCAAAATCTGTATTCATACTATTTACCCAAGCAGAACTTCTCAAATATTCTATTGATTATCTCTTCGCTGGCAGTTTCGCCAGTGATTTCGCCCAACGACTTCCATGCAAAACGTAAATCTGTCGCTATGGCATCAAGTGTGATGCTAGATATATTGTCTACCGCACTATTTAGACTCTCCACCGCACGTACAAGTGCTTCATAATGACGAGCATTAGTTATATACAATGTTTCGCTCATGAGTTCTTTGCCAAATGACATCTGGTAGAGTCGCTCTTTCAATACGTCTATATTCTCACCAGTCTTGGCACTGACGACAAGTCCGTCAGCGTAAGAGTATTTGTCACTCTTGTTTTGTACTACCAAAACATTCTCTCTATCGATAATATTTGGCTCGTCAGGAGTGGTCACATTGAGTATAATGTCCGCTTCGTCCATTTTTCGTCTTGCACGTTCAATGCCTATGCTCTCAATAGTGTCGTCACTATCTCTCAAGCCTGCTGTGTCATAGAGTTGAAATATTACCCCTTTGTACTCGTATTGACCAAAGAGTATATCTCGTGTCGTGCCTGCAATATCACTCACTATGGCGATATCTTCGCCAGTCAATGCATTGAGTAGGCTAGACTTGCCTGCATTTGGCGCACCTACTACCGCCACTTGCACACCAGACAAGATTTTCTTGCCTTGGTCGTAGGTAGAGATGAGTGTATCTAGATTGGTGATGATAGATGATAGTTTGCCTTTGGTGTCGTCCACTTCCGCCTCTTCTATCTCATACTCCGGGTAGTCAATCTTGGCTTCTATGCTTGCGAGTATATCTTTGATTTCATCCTGCATAGACACAACCTTTTCTTTTAGTTTGCCGGTGAGCAAAGCACTACTAGATTGTGCCTGTTTTTCACTCTCGGCACTGACAAGGTCGCTTATGCCTTCCGCTTGGTCGATAGATATCTTACCATTCATAAAAGCACGTAGACTAAACTCTCCCCTAGTCGCCATGACAGCACCCAACTCGATGGCACGTGCTATCACTTTGTCTACTACCACTTTACCGCCATGGCAGTCAATCTCGACTACATCTTCGCCAGTAAAAGAGTGTGGCGCGCGGAAATATACCGCCATAGCACCTTCCACCAGTCCGTCAAGATAGAGATGACACCAGGTCATGTAGTTGGGTTTGAAATCCTTTTCGCCCCTATTCATGCCACGCAAAATATCTAGTGCTTTAGCACCGCTGATTCTCACTACTGCTATACCAGCCTTGCCCTGTCCGCTGGCAAGTGCCACGATTGTACTTTTTCTCATGCAAATATTATAACACAATTATCGCTAGTTGCAAATACTAAAACACAAAAAAAGGCTCGAAAGCCTTTTTGTTTCGTTTATTACATTCTCTTGCCAAGTTTGATCTTCAAGATGAATAGCCACAATGACAATACAAACCACAATACATACAAATATCCAAGCATTGTTATGAATGCCATAAAGTCAAAACCACCATCAAGATTTAGCATTACAAATAGTGCCAAACTTACAAACATTACAAGCCAGCAGAAGAATAGTACGAATGTAGTGATAGCATTGAAAATCTTATTGAGTGGACGTAGTCCCTTAAATGCCATATTGATAATAGTCAATACCAAATCAACTACGGCGATGCCGAGCATTACAATATATCCCCAATAGAATACATTGGCGATAATCTCAACAAACTTTGCACTCTCTGCTAGACCAACGATTCCACAGAAAGCTTCACCAAATGCCATTTGGTAAACTTTCATTGCAGCACCATCACCAAATAGGTGCTTGAATACTGGCTCATAATCTTCACCTATCACCAATGGCATAAATAGTGTAGCCACTAGAATGAGTGAAATGAAGAATGTCCAGATAAGAGTCTTGCTAGCAGGAGTAGACACATTGATGTCTTGTTTTGTACTCACTGTGACAGTAGTAGTACTCTCTCTATGTTCTCTCATAAAATAAACCTCACAATCTTTGTTAGTTTCACTTTACTCTCATTTTAAGTCATTGTCAAACAAAATAGATTGTTTTTGACAATATTTGCAATGCTATGACATATAAATAAGCATGAATACAGGCAAATATTATCTCGTATCAGTCAAACAAAATCCCATTGACGACCCAAAACACTATGTTTTGACTGCACCAAACTTTAGCCATGCCTTTGAAATGGCTAAAAAACGTTTTCCACTAGACGAGCATAGAAGTTTCAAGTTGCAAGAGATAAGTTATCGTACCTATCAAGATTATAGAGCATCACAAGAAGAAAATATTAGATAACCCCTTGCAAAATCTCTACCTTTTGGTATAATGCATGCATGAATAAGTATTATAAAGTGATAGCCAAGGGCGGACATAGGGGCAGAAGCAAATGCGGTGAGTTAGTTTTCTATATCAAAGCACCTGACGCATATGTTGCTATGCAAAAAGTTAAACGCTTCCCAGCAGTCAAGCACCATAGAGAGACACCTTTTAGTGTGGTAGAGATAGACGAAGCGACATATATCGAAGGCAAGAAACAAAATGCCTATGAAAACTATTTCCCTGTCAACTATGACAAGCGAGAGAGATAAAAAATAGAGATTTGCATCTCTATTTTTTTTTATTTTACTTTGAATACGATATGACGATATTTGCCTTCGCCTACACTTTCAGTGGTCACGCCTTGCATTGTAGCCACGATTTCGTGCACAATTCTACGCTCATAAGCGTTCATCGGCTCTAGGGCTATATTTTTGTGATTGGCGATTGCTTTTTCCGCAGTGCGTTTTGCCATGCGTTCTAGGGCTTCTTTACGCTTTTCTCTATATCCTTCAATATCTAGAATGACGTGTTGGTTATTTTCCTTTACAACTGATAGTGAATTCATAATGTGTTGCAAACTATTCATGCCTTCACCACGATAGCCGATAAGTTTGCCCATAGAACTTCCATTCAGACGAACCATGATGCCTTGTGCAGTGTATTCATAACTCAATTCGTAGGTTGTGCCAACCACTTTGCATAGACCTTCAATGTATTCAGTTAGAGCTTCTTCTAGAGCGGTGTTTTGTTCTAAACTACGCTCACGTTTATTCTCTTTTTTAGTTTTTTCTACAACATTTTCTTCTGCTACAATTTCATTTTGAGCAGGCTCTATTTCAGTAGTTTCTTGTGTAGTTTCTTGTGCGTAATTATCCACATTTTCAGTGATATTGTGGACAACTTCGCTTATTTTTTCTTCATATTCCAAGACAACTTTCGCTTTCTTGAACATTCCGCCAGCACTTACAATGCGGATATTGACGTCTTCTCTCTCTAGTCCTAGTTGTGCTAGGCCTTGTGCGATAGCCATCTCCACATTTTTGGCGGTGATTTCTAGTTCTTTCATATTACTCCCCTTTGAAGTAATTTCTGCTGTATTCCATTACTTGCACTTTTGTTTTTTTCGGTGGGTTCTTTGATGAACCAGCAGTATAGTCTTTGTCTTTTAGTATTTTGTTGATGACAAGGCCTGTTAGGACAGTCATCAATGAGTTGGTGATGAGATACAATGCAAATACACTTGTACTTGTCCATGCAAATATTAGCATGATGATAGGCATGAGTATCAGCATCACTTTGTTGGTGCTAGCGGTAGGATCTGGCTGACCGGCTTGAGTTTTTGGCTTCATAGACTTGCTGGTGATGTATTGTGATAAGAATGTCACTGCGCCTGCAAGCACTATCAAGATAAAGTAGCCATTCCAACCTGAGTTGGCTTCACTAGAGTAGATAATATCTTCAATAGCTTCATACTCTTGTCTAGCAGCCTCTTTTTCTGCTTCTTCTAGATTAAGACCAGCTTGCTTGTAGTATTCGTTAAACGAAAGCATAATGCTGGTGTTGGTGTCTGCTTTCCACACGTTAGTTATCCATAGCCAACCATTCTCGTCTTTGATGAGTTCGTACTGGTCGAGTACGGCCTCACGCTTGGCTTCGTCAGTAGACTCTTGCTGGTAAACAGCTTGAAGTTCGGTGTACTGACTAACAAGTTTATCCTGACTGATGTAGTTTAGGGCTTGGAAAAGTGTAAAAAACACTACGAGAGTCACAACCAAGTTGACTAGCATCACTACACAAGAGCCAACCACATTGTAGTTGTGCTTTTTGTAGATTTCCATAGTGCCTTGGTTGATTTTGTCTTTGTCATTTGGATATTTTTTCTGCAAAGCGGCGATTTCTGGTTGAACTACAGCCTGCATTTGCATATTTTTCTTGGACGTCCTGCGTTGGATAAGGTCGAGAGGGAAAAGTATCAACTTTAGAGCCACGGTAAAGAGTATGATAGCCCAACCGTAATTGCCCATGAATGACACAAACCACTCCAAGATAGTCTTCCAAAACGAAGTCGTCACGAGCAGATTGCCAATTCCTAGCATATCCATTTGTAATCTCCTTTTATATTAAGTGGGAGAAAATCCGTTCCGCCATGTGACTTTGGATTGCATCGTGCGACACGCCTAGTGGCAAGGTAAAACGCCGTAAAAAAGTCAAACTTACAAAAAGCCTGCCTAGCATAATACGAACAACTAGGCAAATAACAACACCCATTCCCTATTAAAGGAGATAAGCATATCCTATATATATCTATTAGAAGGATAGCTAAAAGGGAGAAGGGAAGGGTTAATATTCTAACAATCATTTATCTTTCCAGATATTTCACTAGGTGAATGTATCAACATTTCCCGAGACAATGTGGATAACAAAGCTTGTTCCACATCTCTATATTCTACGCCTACAATGTCGGAACGTAGCACCAATACATAATTGTTAGTCTTGATTTTGTCTAGGTTGAGCCTGATTATCTCGCTCACCACACGTTTAACTCTACTGCGGACATAACTCTTGCCCACTTTGGCACTGACACTGATGCCAAACTTACTAGCCTTGTATTTGGTAGGCACATAATATATAGTAAAATACTTATGACTTATGTGTTTACCTTTTTTGTATACAAAACTAAACTCTCTATTCTTCTTTAGGCGGTTAATCTTGTTTAGCATTTAACTCTCCTAATTAAGCGCTAAGTTTTTTACGACCTCTGTTTCTACGTCTAGCGAGAACCTTTCTACCAGAACGAGTGCTCATTCTCTTTCTAAAGCCGTGTACTTTGTTTCTTTGACGCTTCTTTGGTTGATAAGTCTTCTTCATACAATACTCCTTTTATATACTCCCTTGCTTTCAAGGTGAATGTATTATACTCTGTCGAATTGGCTTTGTCAAGATTTACTGACGTGGGCTTTTTGGCATATTATTTTTTTATTTATTTAATATTATTCATATTATTATGTGCGGTGGAAAAGTGGATATCTAAAAACCCCAATTTTGACCCATTTTCAATTTTCAAAATTATATTTTTTTATTCAATTTTGACTGCAAAAAAATTGATTTTTTTATGAAAAAACTGCAACAAAAAAATTAATTTCATTTATTTATCTAGGATTTAGAAAAAGGTTAAAAAAAGTATTCCACATTTGCGGTGCATAACTGGACACAAGTTATACACACTTTTTCAAGTTGTCCACAAGCACAAAAAAAGACCTATTTTTTAGGTCTATTTTTTATATAATTTTTATACCAATTTTACTGGCAAGATAAGGTAGAGATACTCTTCACTTTCAGTTGGAGTGATGATACATGGACTGATAGGTGTGTTGAAACTCAACTTTACATACTCGTCATTTGTAGCGTGCAATGCTTCGCTAAAATATCTTGACTTGAATGCGATAAGTAGGTCTTCACCTGTCAAACCAATATTTAGGTTCTCTGTAATGTTTGAGATATCACTATTGGCAGTGATTGTGAGTACATTTTCTTTGATGTCAAACTTGACAAGATTGTTTTTATCCACTTTGGACAAAATGCAAGCTCTGTCTATCACTCTAAGTAGTTGTTCACGACTGATTGTGAGTGATGTAGTGAAGTTGTTGTGTATAATTTGTTTATAATTGAAATAGTCACCATCAATTAGTCTGCTAGTGAGAATACTATCTACTAGGTCAAACTTGATATAGTTGTCGCTTACATATATAGTAATGTCTGCATTATCATCATTTAATAGTTTGCTTACTTCGCTTAGACTTCTAGCTGGGACTAGCACATTGAAGTCAGAGTGTGTGTTGATAATAGGTTTATTGACCATAGCTAGACGGAAGCCGTCAAGTGTGACACCACATAGCTGATTGCCCTTAATTTCTAGTAATTCGCCCTTGAGAATAGGTCTAGCATCGTCTGTAGCCACAGCGAAGATTGTTTTATTTATAAGGGTTTTAAGGTCGCCAGACTTGATAGTGAATGTCTTATCTGTCATAACATCATTGATAAATGGGAACTCTCTGTGGTCCATTACTTGTACAAAACCTTCGCTTTCGCCATAGTTTAGTTTAAGTTGACCTTTTTCATTGAGTTGGAAGTTGATTTGTTCATGACTGAGTGTGCGAATATAGTCTGAGAAAAATCTTCCCGGTACTACAACAACACCTTCTTCCAATATATCTGCACGTATAGTTTTCTTAATAGATATCTCCAAGTCAGTCGCTGACAATGTCAAATTGTCGCCCACCGCTTCAATCTTGATACCTTCTAATATAGGTGAAGTGGTCTTGGTACTTGTTGCCTTGATAACTTTGTTGACTGCATCTGACAATTCTAATCCATCACATCTAAAATTCATAACTAACTCCTGTATTACGTAAATAACTCGATACACATTTATATCTACCTTATTATACTACAAAACCTGTCAAAAGTCAATGCCTAGACCAGTA
>JBKSMV010000046.1:0-1768 GCA_046881985.1 Clostridia bacterium | reverse complement strand
ATTCGTAGTATTTCTTTATCTCTACATTATCACCAGAAATAGCACAAGATAGGTTCTTGTGCTCTGCATATACCATTTCATTGCATAATATCTCTGACGGACATAGACGAGCGATTTGGTCATCTATCTGTCCCAAAGTTTCTACTATGCCTGCTTTGAATAGTCCTGTAGTGATGTCACTATATGCATATGCATATACCTTGCCGTCAGTATATAGGCTCATGATATAGTTGTTTGTCGCTTCGTCTAGCATACTAGCATCAGTTAGTGTGCCTTTTGTTAGTACTCTAACGACATCTCTCTCTACTATTTGACCTTTGACAACATTACCGACTTGCTCGCATATGGCAACATTGTAGCCTTTCTCTACTAGTCTACGAGCATAATTCTCGTATGCATGGTAAGGAACACCACACATTGGGGCTTTTTCTTCTAGCCCACAATTTTTGCCTGTGAGAGTTAGGTCGAGTGCTCTAGATGCAATAACTGCATCTTCATAAAACATCTCGTAAAAATCACCCAATCGATAAAATATTATGCTATCGGGATATTGTGCCTTGAGTGCTTGATAATGTTTCATCATTGGTGATAGTTCTTTCATCTAACAACGTCCTTTTTGACTACCCCATATAGATTGCCATTGTCGGTGTTGGTTACCTGTACTATGCCAAAATATGGTTCGTCTATCTCTAATGTGTTTTTGACATAAATTGGCTTGCCAAAATCTGTCTCTGCAATTGTAGCACCATTTTCGTCGTTGTGCAATAGACACCTAAACTTTTTACCCTTGAAATATTTGATATTTTTTTCTGCTATTGACTTTTGTAGTGCCAAAAGTTGATTGCATCTATAGTTCTTGATGTCATATGGGATTTGATTCTCATAGTTTGCTGCAGGTGTACCTGTTCTACGTGAGTAGATAAAAGCAAAAACTTGGGTATATTTCACTTTGTTCATGAGTGACATGGTGTCTTCAAACTGCTTTTGAGTTTCACCTGGGAAACCAGCAATAATATCTGTACTGATGGTCACATTGCCTATCTTGCGGTGCAATTTCTTGACAATCTTGAGATATTGTTTGCGAGTATATTTTCTATTCATGGCCTTAAGCACTTTGTCGTTGCCTGATTGCACTGGAAGGTGAATAGAACGAGAGATTTTGTTGTTGTTCTTGATAACATCAATGAGTTCGTCGCTAAAATCCTTAGGGTGAGAAGTCATAAACTTCACTTTGAAGTCACCTTCAATCTTGCATATCTCGGTCAAAAGATTGGCAAAGTTTGTACGGCCGTCGTTGAAATCGTTGCCATATGAGTTAACATTTTGACCAAGCAAGGTGATGTATTTGTAGTTTTCGTGTTGAACAAGATTTTTGACTTCTCTTACCACGTCTTCCATAGTACGACTACGTTCTCTGCCTCTTACATATGGCACTATACAATAAGTGCAAAAATTATTGCAACCATACATAATGTTGACATAAGCATTGTATTTGTCGTCACGAATATTGTGTAGGACTTCTTCGGTAGATGTCGCTTGCGCATGGATTTCGTAGATTCTATTTTTGTCTAGACTATTACGCAAAATATAACTTTGTAGTTGGTTGATATTATGTGTTCCAATGATAATATCTACAAAGTCCAATTTTTCCTTAAGGTCGTATTTGCCTTCTCTTTGTTGTGGCATACAACCACATACTACGATTTTGAGAGCAGGATTTTTCTTCTTCAAAGGCTTGAGTGCACAGATATTGCTAAAAGCCTTGTCT
>JBKSMV010000045.1:0-1768 GCA_046881985.1 Clostridia bacterium | reverse complement strand
GTTGGTGGCACAGAGATTATCGCACCAGAGACCAACATCTTTGATGAGATTCGTCTAAATCCAACTGGCTCTTTTGCCATAAGTGCTGACCAAGACCTAAACGGCGCAACTATTGACCAGATAGACTCATTCTCAGGCTATCTCACTTCACAAGGTAATGCCGTATATACTATCAAAAACTTTACTCTAGTGGCAAGTGGCACAGACGGCGGTATATTCAAACTTTTGAGTGGTACTATCGCAAGCATTAGATTTGAGAATGTGACAGTCACAGGTGGCGTCACAGACAATCTCGGTATGCTCGCTGGTAAGATTAGTTCTAGCGCAGACATATATGACGTGACACTAGACAATGTGTCTATCAATGCTTCTGCCAAATATATGGGTGGCCTTGTAGGTTATCTACAAAACAACACTCTAGGCAAAATCAATATCAACAACCTAACACTCAACAACACTAATACTGTAGCAGGTTCTGCTACAGGTGGTGTGGTAGGATACTCAATCGGCAAACTAGGCTATTGGGGTATTACTAATGAAGCCTATGGCGTAGTAGTGGCTGATGCAGACATCAAAGGCTACAACAATGTCGGCGGTGTGGCTGGTATCTCTGAAGGTGCAATAAGCTATGCCGTAGTAGAGAACTCTAGCGAAGACATAGGTATCACCGCTCGTAGCAATAGTGCATCAAGCGCACTCAATGCTGGCGGTATTGTAGGACAAAATGGTGGCAACGTAATGCGCTCTAGTTGTACTGGAGTAGTTGTCAGCGCCAATAGAGAAATCGCAACTGCTTCTAACTATATCAACGTTGGTGGCATAGTAGGTATGAGTCAAGCATCTACATTCATTTCAGGCAATGACTTCGTAGACGGCAAGGTACAGACTGGTGGACAATATATCAATGCTGGTGGCATTGTTGGCTTTGTCACCAAGGGTGATGTCATCAACAATAGAACCAACGGCCTTGTAGAAGCTGGATATGGCAAGCAAGTATATGCTGGCGGTATCGCAGGACTCAATCAAGGTGTAGTGACCGAATGTGCCAACATGGGCAACGTATACGGCACTTATGCTGGTGGTGTGGTGGCTAGAAACGAGAGTATATCTTCTGCTTCTAGCATTTCATACGCAGTATTAAGAAAATTGGCTACTGGTGTAGTGAAAGAGTGCTATGCTTCTGGCGGTGACCCAAGCGAGATGGACAGCTACAATGAGATAGCAGAAAAGAATACAATCAAGGGTGTAGTAGTAGGTGGCATTTGTGCCATCATGGACTATGGTTATATCGTAGACTGCTATGCACGTTGTGACTTGGCTACTGGCACAGTCAACAACGAAGTCAAGAAAGATTGTGGCATATCTTCTGCAGAAAAGGCTGGACTCATTGCTCAAATCGATGGCACAGAGTCTAAGTATGGTCTAATGGAAAACTGCATAAGCCTATGCACATTTGACTCTGCAGGCATGACAACTACTATCAACAAGTATGAGACAGTTAGTCCAATCTTTAGTTCAGGCAAACGTTCTACTGGTACAATCTTGAATTGTGCAGTAGATACAAGTGTGACTGGTGCAAGCAGTGCACAAAACGCATTAACTAATATTACAAACTGGCTACAAGGCGGTGCAACTTCTGGCTCTAGCATTGTCAAACTAGAAGCCGGCGACTTGCTCAGCCCATCAGCTTATAGCTCTGTATGCTCTACCGGTAATTGGTACACATTAGATGCTATGTATCCAATGCTACAATGCTTTAGATAATCAA
>JBKSMV010000044.1:0-5174 GCA_046881985.1 Clostridia bacterium | reverse complement strand
AAAACGTTTGATTTGAGCAGGCTTCCTTAGTCTGAGCATGGCTAGACAATTGAACGGATAACTACGAACAAATGGTGCTGGTGGCAGTTTTGAATACACCTCCAATACAGCATTAGACACTTCCAATGTTATGTGCGGATTGTTGAGCGCTTCTGCCAACTCTATCTGATAGTCATAAAGTTGAGCATTGCATTGTGGCATTCTGTTGCAATACTCTCTCACGCTAAAAAACGCCGAGAGTAAATCTCCCGACGCAGCGAGTTTTTGCACTTTTTCAAGCTGTTTGGCTTCTAAACGTTGGTTGATATTGTCGATTTTCATCAGTTATTATATGTTTTAGTCAGATAAAATATGTCTGTGACATTCCTCGCATTGTAGCATTCTCTTAGATTTTAGTCTGTCCACGAAATTGAGTGACAACTCCATATGACAGCCGCCACATCTATTGTCTGTGCTATGTACAAATACTGGGTAAAGGTTGTCTTGACGCATTTTGTTGTAAATATCAAGCATTTCTTTGTTTGCACTTGCTTGCAAAGACTTTTTCTTGTCTTCCAACTCTTGTATTTGTGGTGTGAGTTTATTGGCAACAATAGTCGCTTCGCTCTTGCTCTTGGCGATTTGCTCCTTTGCCACTCTCAACTTATTCATAGCATTGTTGTAGTCTTGAATAAGGTGATTGATATTATCACTCAAAGACTTCACTCTAGACTCCAACTTTGCAATCTCTGCTGACAAACCACTAGCTTCGTTGACTGTAGCATTTAGTTGTTCTTCTGCCACAGCATCTGCATGCTGTGCTCTCATAATGTCCGCTTTTGACAAAGCGTTGGTATAACGAGATTGCAAAGTATTTAGTTCATTGATAAGTGTAGAAGCATACTTATTGGTTTTGGCTATAAATGCCTTGCCTTCATGCATAAAATCAATGAGTTCTTTGGTACGTTTGTTGGCTGGGCTGTCTTTGATTTGCTTCTTGAGTTGCAAAATCTGTCCGTCTAGTTTTTGAATCTCAAATATTGTTTTCATTATTAATCGTCCTCATTATCTGCTTTCAATTTTTTCAATTTATTTGGTGCACGTAGTTTACGCAAAGCCTTGGCTTCAATCTGTCTAATACGTTCACGTGTGACGCTAAACTCTCTGCCTACTTCTTCCAATGTTCTTGGGTGTGAGTCATCTAGACCATATCTTAGGCGGATAACTTTTTGCTCACGTGGAGTCAACGACTCAATGATTTGCATTAGTTGCTCTTTGAGCATATTTTGAGTAGTGACATCAAGTGGGCTAAGCGCGGAGTTGTCGGCAATCAGGTCACCAAAACTACTATCTTCGTCTTCACCAATCTTGGCATCAATACTGATAGGGTCAACCGCAATACGTTGAATCTCTTCAACCTTGTCAACAGTAGTACCCATACGTTCAGCGATTTCTTCAACTGTAGGGTCACGACCGAGCTCTTGCATGAGTTCACGGCTGATGCGGTTTTGCTTAATCATTGTCTCTACCATGTGTACAGGGATTCTAATGGTACGTGCTTGGTCTGCGATAGCACGAGTGATGGCTTGACGAATCCACCATGTCGCATATGTAGAAAACTTAAATCCTTTGGTGTAGTCAAACTTCTCTACTGCCTTTATAAGTCCAAGGTTGCCTTCTTGAATAAGGTCCAAGAATGGCATAGGATAACGTCCATAATATCTCTTGGCAATGCTTACCACCAAACGTAAGTTTGATTCGCAAAGTTTTTGACGAGCATACTCGCTATCTTCTTCTTTGAGCATACGTGCAAGTTCTCTCTCTTCAGTATCTTTGAGTAGTGGCACTTTGCCAATATCTTTTAGATACATTTTGACTGGGTCATTGACATTGATTTGACTGATGATACTCTCAAGTTCTTTGTCGTCCTCAATCTTCTCTATCTCTTCTTCAGTCAAGACTTCAAAACCGCTTTCAATTATTATATTTTTGATTTGTTCCAAGTCTGTGAACTCTAAATCATACTTTACAAGAGATGCATAGAGTTTCTCTTCCTTTATAGACTTTAGATTTTTAGCTTGTAGTTGAGAAATAACTTTGTCAGCATAGCCTTTCAACTTGTCCATCTCTGTAGCAGGCTCATCGACAACGTCTTTGCCTTTCTTTACTTTTGGCTCTTTAAGTTTAGTCTTCTTTAACTTTGGTTCGTCTTTAATTGTTTTCTTAACCATAATTTTTCCTTATTTCAATTTTTTTGTAATTTCAGCCAAAGCCTTCAAATATTGTTCCATTTCTTGCGAACTCTTTGCAGACTTTAGTAGTTGTGTGATACGTTTTTCTTCATTTGAGTAATACGCTTTCTCAATCAGTTTGAGACAATCATTATAATATCTATCTTTTTCGCTGTCACTTACAACAAATCGATAGTTGATTATCTTGTCCAAATCGCCATTTGGTTGTACGTCAAATAGGTCAAATATAGATGACACGTTGACAGGCTTGCCTAGACCTTTTTGTCCTTGAATATAGTGCTTAAGTTCCAATAAGTCACCAGTTAAAACCTTATCTAGATATTCCGTATCTGGCACAGGTTTATTACTATATATTAGGTATGCCAATATGTAGTATATCGCATTCTTTAGGCTGTCATTTATCTCCAAAACTGGCTCTGGCTCTGCTTTGGTTTCTTGCGCAATGCTTCTGCCCATCTGCTTGTCCAAGTCAGTCTTGAGTACAGTCAATGAAAGCCCCGTCAACTTGTGTATGTATTCGAGATATATCTCTCTCTCACTCTCGGTGTCAAAGTCTGCCACTATCTCAACCAATGCCTTTACACATTTGGACCTTTGAATATTGTCGTTTAGGTCAAAACGGCTGGCAATAGATGACAATATAAAGTCATTGGCTGGCATGGCCGTAGTCATGGCTCTATCGAACTCACTCGCACCAAACTTGTTGATATACTCGTCTGGGTCTTTTGCGCCTTTGAGTCGTGCGACATTGATTTCAAAGCCTTTCTTTTTTAAGATATTGATAGCCTTGATGGTCGCTTCGATACCGGCATTATCGCCGTCCATGCACAACACTATCTTGTCAGACAAGCGATATAGTTCGTCAGCGTGTTGCAGAGTCAGTGCTGTACCCATGCTACCTACTGTATTTTTGAAGCCAGCCTTGTAGCAAGCGATGACGTCCATCTGACCTTCTACCAAAATGATATACTTTAGTTCGCCTTGACGTTTGAGATTGCGTATATTATGTATGCCGTACATTGTCTGCCCTTTGGTAAATATGACAGTTTGTGGTGTATTTTTGTACTTGGCAAAGTGGGCATCTGTCTTGACTGTGCGAGCACTAAATGCTATCACATCACCAAAACTATTCATGATAGGGAAAGTGATTCGCTCTGCATAAAAGTCGTACAACCTACCCCTATCCGTCTTACCTGCCACACCGGCGCTGACCAACTCTTCGTCAGTGTAGCCTTTGTTGTGCATATATTTAATCATTGAGTCAAAGTCTGGGGAAAGACCAATCTTGAAGACCTCTGCCAATTCTCTAGTGAGTCCCCTTTTGCGAATATAGTTGACATACAATGGATGAGTGCAGGCGAGTAGCTTGTTTTGATAAAACTCGCAACAATCACGCATCACAGCCAAGCATCTATCACGTTCTTGTTTACGTTTCTTTTGCTCGTCAGTCTGCTCGTATTCTGGTAATTGCATTCCGCAGTTGTCACACAACATTTTGACTGCAGTAATAAAGTCTACATTCTCCATCTTCTGTAAGAACTTGATGATATCTCCACCTTCACCACAGCCAAAACATTTGAATATCTGTCTTTCGTCACTCAACGTAAAAGAAGGCGTCTTTTCACCATGGAATGGGCAACAAGCCCAATAATTAGCGCCTTTACGTGTCATTGTGAGATATTTAGATGCAAGACTAACTATGTCATTTTTGGATTTGAGTTCTTCCAAAAAACTAGCGTCAAAACCTCGGCTTGTCATTAGTTCTCCATTTATATTTTAATTCTCTTACTACTTAATACTCTCTTTTTTTAGTTTTTCCTAACTTTTTACAAAAAAAATCGTGAAAATCACGATTTATTTACTTTTTTTTGTTTGTACTGGGTTTGCCTTAGTAGTTGCAGTACTTTTTTGTATGGTTTCTTTTTTCTCATCTACTTTCTTTGGCTCAGCCTTTGCTGGTGCTTGTGGTTGAAGAACTGATACTGGGCCATAGATTGAACGGCTATCTACTTTGATAAAGCCTGCGTGCTCTCCTACTCCAGTTTTGATGACAAAATACTTACCAGTATTGTCTGTAGTTGACTCTACAATGTCACCTACAATTCCACTATAAGTAACAATAGTGTCGCCTTTTTTAAGGCTGTTTTGCATAGATTCCATTTGGTCGTTGTATTTTTTCTTTCTAAAGAAATAAATGACAACCATCGCTACCAAGATTACTATGCAGATAATCAATGGTAGTTGTTCAACAAAGTTAAATAGTAATAAACTCATTTTTAATTCTCCTATATTTCAACACTAACATATTTAATTAGTTTTTGTCAATTGATTTATCGTCTTTATAATACTTCGACAAAAACTCTTTTTTATAGTCATCAAATCGGTCGTTTTTTATTGCTTCTCTTACCTTTTCCATCAGTTTCAATGAAAATCTGAGATTGTGCAAACTCAACATTCTAGCACCCAAGATTTCTCCTGAGATTATGAGATGTCGCAGATATGCCTTGGTATAATGTGTACAACAATAGCAATCACATTCTGGGTCAAGTGGTGTAAAATCTTCTTTGTATTTTGCATTCTTGATAACGACCTTGCCGTCACTAGTAAAGGCCGTGCCATTTCGTCCCACTCTTGTCTGTAGTACACAGTCAAACATATCTATTCCCCTAGACACACCTTCCAAAAGACAATCCGGACTGCCTACACCCATAAGATAATGTGGCATATTCTCTGGCAAATGTGGTTGCAATACGTCTAGCATCTCATACATTTTGTCTTTTGGCTCGCCTACAGACAAACCGCCAATCGCTATACCGCACTTGGCATACGGCATACATTCTTGCAAACTCTTTAGGCGTAAATCCGCATAAAAATTGCCTTGGACTATTGGGAATAGCATCTGTCTTGGATTTTGTTGTGCATCATAGCAACGTTTGAGCCATT
>JBKSMV010000043.1:0-2129 GCA_046881985.1 Clostridia bacterium | reverse complement strand
GTCTTGCTATAAGTATATCTGCACAAATTGGAATACTTGGTGCAACATTGCTGTATTTTAGGAATATTCAGCTGATAAGCACTCTTACCAATATAATTGTAGTGCCACTATTTACTTTAGCATTCTCGGTGGTATTTGTTTTGGCATTCGTGTCGATAATTTTGCCTTTTATAAAGTATCTAATGTGGGCTGTTGACCCAATATTGTCACTAGTCACGTTGACGTGTAATTTCTTTAGTACTATAACTTTTGCCAATTTACCTACTAATGCTATTGATTATCAAGTGTTTATGTTGTATAATGTAGGCACAGCGGTAGGTGGCAAGTATTGTATGCTCAAGCCAAAATCAAAAATGCTGGCATTGACTATTATATTCACTATATTTATTGTATATTTCACCATAGGAGTATTAGTATGAAGTTTGTAGAACTAAAAAAATCTCTATCTAACCCAGCACAAGTTTATGTAATAGAAGGGGAAGACGGCTACCTTGTCAACCACTCATTGTTTTTACTCAAACAGGCCATAGTTCATGACTTCGCTGAGATGAATTATATCAGCATTGACCTAGAAGACCAGCCAAATATAGAACTAGTAGACATTATCTCAACATTACCATTTTGTGCAGAAAAAAGGCTAGTCGTACTCAAAAATGCAGTCCTTGACCAAAAACTTACCGACCTAATCACAAAATATGCCAACGAATACTCTGTGGTTGCTATAGTTAGCCCAGAAGTTAAGACAAAAAACACCTTTACTCATGTTGATTGTAGTCCGCTAGATAGTGTCACTCTGCAAAAATGGATTGTAAAATACGTCCAAGACAAAGGCTGTACTATCACAGCAGCGGCAGTAGATTTGATTGCCAATATTTGTGACGGCAAGTTGGAACTTGTCAATCTAGAACTAGCCAAGATATGTGACTATTGTGGCAAAGATAAACCTATTACCGACACCATTGTTAATCAACTAGCAATCCGCACAGAGAACTACTTTTCATACAATCTTACTTCCGCATACGAACGTGGTGACGTCAGTTTGCTCATGAAGATAATAGATACACTTTCTGAAGCAGATAGCATACAAAATGTCTTTTTGGGCTTGGGTAGTTATTTTAGGAGAATGTTTTATTGTGCCGTGTCTAGAGATAGTGACGAAGAAGTAGCAAAATACTTAAATATTAAGCCATATGCAGTCAAAAAAAGCCGAGAGACAATCTGCAAGTCCAAAGACAAATATAAGTTCGAACGTGACTACCAAAGATTTGTGTTGTTAGATAGTCAAATCAAGCAAGGGGAGAAGAGTCCTAACACAGCAATATATTCACTATTGCTAGACGGAATAAAAAAATAAGGTCAAAAACCTTATTTTTTATTGTTTTTGCATGCTAGACGACTCTTTTTGCGGTTAGCACAAGCTTTGTTAATAGTACCCTTAGTGCAAGCCTTGTCGATAGCAGAAGTTGCTTCAGCATAAGTCTTGGCAATTTGAGTAGCATCACCAGATTCAAGAGCTGCTTCATAATTTTTAGTAGCAGTTTTGATTTTAGTCTTTTGGATTTTATTGCTTGCAGCATTAGCACGGCTAGTTAAGATGTCTTTCTTAGCGGATTTAATGTTTGCCATAATGTTCCTCCATTACTTATTACTAGAAAAGTATAACAAAATATTAAAACAAAATCAAGTGTAAATTAACAATTAATGACAAAAATCATATAAAATTATGTGAAAGAGAATTATATTGCGGTCCTAGATAGCGGAATAGGTGGCTTTAGTGTGCTATTGCCACTTATGAAAATGCTACCAAAAGAGCGATACGTCTACTATATGGACAAAGCCAACTTTCCATATGGCAAAAAGTCCAAAAGAGAGATAGTTGACATTCTAGAGCAAAACATTAATCAAATAATGTCCAAATACCCAGTCAAACTTATCATTTTGGCTTGCAATACCGCCACCACTTCAGCCATAAACGAACTAAGGCGAAAGTCGTGTGTGCAGATAGTCGGCATATCGCCACTAGACTGCAGTATTACTGGCGACGAAATCATATTTTGCACTAAACTAACCGCCAAAAACCTACCAAAATCCGCAAAAATCATGCCATGCGACAATCTTGCGACCCAAAT
>JBKSMV010000042.1:0-3128 GCA_046881985.1 Clostridia bacterium | reverse complement strand
CTTTCCAAATAATATTCTATAGCCACACCTTAAGTGTATACGAAAACTTGCAAAAAATCAAATGTATAGCCTAAAAATATTTGATTTTTATGGCAAAGAGTGGTAAAGTGTATAAACAAGGAGTATTTATGTTAAGTCTTGATTATATTAGAAACAATACCGCGAAAGTCCAAGAGATGTTGGATAAGCGTAATGATAACATCGATTTGAAAAAATTGTTGGAATTAGATGCTCAATATAGAGCCGAACTTTTGAAGTTGGAGACATTGCTAGCATCAAAGAATGCCATCTCAAAAAAGCCAACACCAGAAGAGATTGCCAAAATGAAGGCTGTAAAGCAAGAGATTGCAGAGTTGCAAGTTGTAGTACAACAAATCAAGGAAGATAGAGATTATCTCTTGCATCGTATGCCAAATATGTTGGACGAAAGAGTGCCTGTCGGTGCTGATGACAAGGACAACTTGAGTATCAAAACTTTTGGTGAAAAGAGAACCTTTGACTTTGAACCAAAGTGGCATGATGAGATTGCCCGTTCTTTGGGTATATTGAATACTGATGCTGGTGCAAAAGTTGCAGGTGCAGGCTTTTTGTACTGGCGTGGCGATGGTGCTAGACTGCTTACCGCTATCATGAACTTCGCACTAGACACACTAATTGAGCGTGGATATACTCAAATGTTCACTCCAATTTTGGCTAAGCCTGACACATTCTTCGGTACAGGATATCTACCTTTTGCAGAAGACCAACTTTATACCGTGTCTGCAGACAACAAGAGTTTGATTGGCACTAGTGAGCAAACCCTTCTGTCTTATGAACAAAACAATGTTGTCGACCTATCTAATGGTGCTATTTTGTATACCGCATGGACACCTTGCTTCCGCACAGAAGCTGGTGCTTATGGTAAAGAGACTAGGGGAGTTTTCCGTGTACACCAATTCAACAAGGTAGAGCAAATCGTAATTTGTAAACCAGAAGAAAGTGAAAGATATCACCAATTCTGCCTAGAAAATGAAGAATATCTACTTCAACAATTTGGCATTCCATATAGAATAGTCAATGTATGTACTGGTGACTTGGGTGCTCCTGCTGCCATTAAATATGATATCGAAGGTTGGTTCCCTGCATATGGCGACTATAGAGAATTGACAAGCAACTCTAATCTTTGGGAATACCAAGCACGTAGATTGAATATTAAGTACTTAAATGAAAATGGTGGCAAAAATGAGTTTGTTCATACAATTTCTGCTACAGCTATCACAGAACGTGCGATGTTGGCAATACTAGAAAACAATCAAAATGCAGACGGCAGTGTCAATATTCCTAAATGTTTGCAAAAATATATGGGCGGACAAACTGTTATTCGCAAAAAATAAAGAGCTTTTGCTCTTTTTTTATTAAAAATTAGTTGATAAGTATAAATAAATATGTTAGACTCATTATAACAATGTCGAAAAGACATAAGAAAAAAAAGGAATAGTGTAATGAAGAAAAACGTTATAATAGTAGTGCTAAGTTTGGCAATCATCACAATCTCTGCACTAACAACTGGTTTTGCTTATGCAAAGCTCGTAAAGACCGCTTATGGTACAACTGAGACTGCCACAGTTGCAAGATTTGGCGTCACACTTACATGGGGAAGCGAAGGCTTATTCTCAGACAACTATACTACCGCTGGTGGCAAGACAAGTGTACAAATGCAAGATTCCGCCAAAGGTATTGCTCCAGGTGCAAGTGGTAGCACAACTTTAACAGTTGGTGGCGAGAGTGAAATCTCAATTAGCTTGAAAATCGGCGTACAAGCAACTCATACTGGCTGGACTTTGACAGATGGTACAGAATATATGCCTATTGTATTTGTAATCATGAAAGGGGATAAATACCTACAAGCAGATTATACATACGCTACAACAAAACATACTTTTGCTATGAGCGATATGCAAAATGCAAATATCGAAATGGACACAATCCTAGCTGGCACAACTCTCGACCAAGAATATTCTATCGGTTGGGAATGGGCAGCCACAGCCAGTGTGCCAAGTGATACTTATTATATCTGCACAACTGCTGACAGCGATTATAAAGTAGGCGATATTATTGGCGCAGAAACATACAACTACATTTTGACTGATGAGCAATTTGAAAACTTTGAAGCTCTCACATCTACTGATGAGATTGATAGTTATATTTGTAGTAAAGCAACATTGCCAACACTTAGTGTAGGTCTAAAAGCTATTGCAGAACAATTAATTTAACACAAAGCACTGAATTATCAGTGCTTTTTTATACATTATTATTAGATTTTGCGAATAGATAAAATATTATGAGATTTGCCCCTTGAAAACCGACATTGCTTATGTTATAATATAGATATGAATAACTTGCCAGAAATGTATAGAGTGCAGTCACTTTGCACAGATAATAACCCATACTTAAATAAGCAATGCCCTGTAAAAAGGGTAGTTATTTCCAATTCTGGCAAAATTAACTTAAATCCAGACAATCAAAAGTTTGTATACTTTTCTAGGACAAAAAAGCATCACTGCTATTATATTTATAACAAAATACTTAAAATGATATCTGCAGAGATATCAAAACTAAAAAAAGACGCCTATTTCTCTAAAGTAAAACTGCCTAGCGACTTTAGAGCATTTACTTATCATGACAACCTAAATATAAGGGGCATCAAAGAAGTTAAAGACATATTTGAAAATTATTTGCCACCAAAAGAGTTGGAACTAGTAAAGCTTGAATATATGGAATGCTTTAGAGAACTTTTTGAGATGTGTTCAACATTAAATAGCAAAAAGACATTTGGCACAAATTACCCCGAGGTGTCTGACAAATCAAGATATGGCGGTGCATATGGAATGAATACACAATGGCTTGACTTGTTGCAAGTATGTACAAAATCAACAGACACAACCAGCATATCAATTGATAAGTTTTTGGGTTATTTGTTGGAATGCTCAAAAGGCATTAAAATAAAAGGTCAACGCTTGTCTGAAGTGATGGACACCAATCAAATATTGTTTATGTTGTTAAATGGCCTTAAATATACGCACCATATGAATCCTGAGTTTAACGATAAAGATGCGGTAAACAAGATGTCAAATGCTTTGCGACTCATT
>JBKSMV010000041.1:0-12639 GCA_046881985.1 Clostridia bacterium | reverse complement strand
TACCGCACTGCTAATAAGTAGGATAATTATCATAATATTTTTGAATTGTGCCAAAAATCTTGCAAAAAAACTGATTTTTTTATCATTTTTTAGTGTATTTTTGCCATATTTTGAAATATTTGCCTGACTTTGAAAACTTGTTAGACCTTTTTCGTTTGAATTAAAAATAGATAATATTTCGTTAATTTCTTTGTTATAAAAATCCATACCCTTGTCCATGTTATAATTAAATATATTATGGGGTGGGTAAAATTATTAATAAATAAAAAAACGACATTGCTGTCGTTTTGTTTTTACTCTGTAGGTTAGTCGTTGTGAATTTCGCTAGTTGCATCTTTACGATTGATAAAGAGTATCACTGCCAAGGCGATACTTGCAAGACAAGTGGCAACTTCTAGCGCAGAGATAACAATGCCAAATACGAATACCAACTCAATCGCTTCTACAAGTGTAGCAAGGCTGATGAGCATGAATAGTATAGCCACTACTAAAATGGTAGTAGTGAAAATGGTGTAGAGATTTTTGCCTTTTTCTGAATTGTAGAACTTATTGCCAACCTTCAATCCGTATACTAGTACCACAATGGCTATCATGGCAACTATGACACCTAGCACGATTTGCCAAGTGGCAAGAGTCGTGTCTTTGTTGATAGCACTAGCCACGCCCCTACCGATAAGGCTCACAGCATCTAGCAATACAAATGCACATGAGACAATGATTGCCCATTTCATTAGGCATAATTTTTTATTTTCCATAGAACCCCCTTAAACTTCTGCACCGCAGTTTGTACATATTTTTTCGTCAACATTAATAGTTGCACCACAGCTTGAACATATTTTGGTTTGTGCAAGGTTATTTCCGCATTTTCCGCAGAAATTGTTGCCTGGTACGATTTCGCTACCACAATTTGAGCACTTTGTCATATTTATAGTGCCCTTGCCTAGATTGTCTTCGGCGACACTACCACGTGTAGCAGTTAGGCTTTTGCCAGTGATTAGGAATACCAAGCCAAAAGCAATACCAGCAAGCCCAATTAGCGCAAACAAAATGCCAAATAATATGAGAGTAAACTTCATTCCCAGTCCAGAATCAGTTGTGCTACCTGATACTATCATGAGAATACCTACTCCCATAATGATAACAGATATGACCATAATGATAATGCTGATGGCTTTGAGTTGACCCTTTTGTTTCTCTATTTTGTTCATTATCTCTCCTTTATATTAAAATGTTTTACACATCTTAATTCCTTGTTTTGTTATGCTAAAAATACTAGCAAAAATATCCCCAAAATAAATAGCGCACTAAGTATTGTCACAAATGCAATTTTCACACCGCTAGTGGGTAAGCCTGAGCCTATCTGTCCCGTTTGGCCATTCATGATGGTTAGATATTTTTTGTTTTTGTATTCGTATTCAAAGTTGTAAACAGGTAGTAGTCGGTAGGAATACTTTTCGTCTTTATATGTAGTCTTTATATTCAAATATTCTACATCTGTGTATGAATGATTTTTCAATATGTCTTGACGGATTGCCTTGTCCATCTGTCGTCTAGCCAAAGCATAGCAATCCTGCAACATTTCGCTATAATGTTCAACACTATAGCCACGTACAAAGTTGGTATCAAAGGCATAGCCTTCGTCCATCTTGTACGGAAGCAAGCTTGTCAACTGATAGTCGTTGATTTTACTGCTCGCTTCTACCACAAAGTCAGTATGAGTCAAACTCTTGTGTCCATTTATACTATAGTGTCTTGGGAATGTCTGGAAGCCTTTGTCAGTCATCACCTGTTCAGATATCTCCAGCATTCCGTCATAGTCTGATTCTGTTTTGGCATCGAATACAAAGGCTGGGATATATATGCCATGCACTTTGTTTCGTGGTAGAGCCTTTTTGAAAGCACTAGGCACGAAAAAGCGATTTTTGACATTATCTCTAAACCTTTTGTTTGCTTCTTCCGCATTAAATGCAAATGGAATAATGCCGTCTGGAGTCATCTCTGGCATACCGCTGTCTTCTAGCACGTGATTACTGCCACAATATGGACACTCTTTGCTAAACTCTAGGCTATTCATAACCACTTGTGCGCCACAATTTTCGCAGTTGAGCATTTTGGCTTGATTTGACCAGTCTGTTGACTTTGCGATTTTTCGCTCTGTCCACAAATGCTCTGCGATAGTGTATGATTTTGCAAACTTAAATGTACTACCACATCTCTCGCATAGCAATTCTTGTGACACAGGGTCAAAAACAAGTGTTGCTCCACAATTGGCACACTGACTAGTGTCCGCTTTTGCTACTCTTTTTGCCATTAAAACTTCTCACCACACTCTGGGCAGAACTTGGCTGTTGACTTAGCTTCTGCGCCGCAATGTATGCAATGCTTCTTTGTGGATTGTTTTGTACCACATTCTGGACAGAACTTGGCTGTTGATTTGATTTCTGCATGGCAGTTTGGACAAGTTTTGGTTGCTACTGGCTTGGCTGGTGCTTCACGTTTTTTATTTTTTGCACTTGCCAATGCTTCGCCGAACATTGCTCCCATTTCTGCGCCAGCACCTAGACCAATGCCTAGTCCAGCAAGATTGCCACCACTTGGATTTTTGGCTGCGTCACGCATAGCTTGTGCAGCTTGGTATTGGGTGTATGTACCCATCTTGTCTTCCATAACTCCAAGTTTGGTTCGTTCATCTAATGCTGCTTCTACTTCGTTTGGTAGGCTGATGTTTTCCACAACCAATGTGCATAACTTCAAACCAAACTTCTCAAACTCTGGCTGACTAGCGGTCACGATTGACTTGCTAAACTCTTTGTAATTGGCAGCCAAATCTAGAGCGCCTATTTTGCTCTCTGCTACCGCATCGCTAAATCCTGAAATGATGACTGGTCGCATCTGCTCGCCAACTTCGGCTGTGGTGTAGAGTTCGTTAGTGCCAAACATTTCTTCCATAAACTTCTTGGCATCTTGCACTTTGTAGCTATAAATACCGTATGCTCTTAGACGCACATTGCCAAACTCTGCATCACGCATCATGATAGGATTTTGTGTACCCCATTTTAGTCCGGTCATCTGCTTTGTGTTGATAAAATACACTTCCGCCTTGATTGGACTATCAAAACCTGTAGGCAATGATAAAATTTTGGTTAGTAGTGGAATATTTTCTGTGGCCAACTTGTATGTGCCGGGTGCGAATACATCACATATTTGACCTTTGTGAATAAATAGCGCCACTTGTGATGGTCTAACCACCAATGTACTACTATTCATTATTTCTTCTCTCTTTTGTAATGAAAAACGATATACCAAAGTGTCTTTAGTGCTGTCATTCCACTCAATCACTGAGAGTAGTTGTTTCTTTGCAAAATTGAACAAACCCATATAATTCTCCTTATAATTTAATTATATTTTAATTCACCCCCGCTGTCAAACTATGGTATATATTTTTTATATATAAATTACGTTTTTTTGTAGGACACAAAACTTGTTTTGCTTTTCATGCCCATTTTCCTTGACTAAAAGAAAAATATCAAGTATTATATCTATGTTGCACATAATATGCTGATGTGGCACAGTCGGTAGCGCACTGCCTTGGTAAGGCAGAGGTCACGGGTTCAAGTCCCGTCATCAGCTCCAATTAAAAAAAGAAGAGACACCTCTTCTTTTTTAATTTAATATCCACAATGCTGTATTTAGTGTAGTAGCGATACTTACCCACAGTGGATAAATGCTAAGTAGATAGCCATATAATTTTCGTTCCTTGAATAGATGAATAACTAGCAAATAAGCCAAAACTAAATTAAGGATTATCACTATATTACCCATAAAAGTCAATTTTAGTGTAAAGAAACACATACACCACAAGACGTTTAATATTTCGTTAATTATAAATAACGCATTGATGGCTTGATTATCTTCTTCCCTATTTATTCGCAAAACTAAAACAATGCTTGCCAAAATGTAGATAATGGTCCACACAATAGGAATGACTATATTTGGTATCCATTGTGAAGGCTTGGTAAGTGCATTAAACCACTCTATGCCGAGATTAACAAACAGACTGCCCAATCCAGCAACTAATATTACTCCAACTAATGACAATGTTATCTTCAAAGACTTTTTCATAATTATAGTGTATGTATGCAAGCAATCAAAAATACATGATACCAACTAAAATGTAAATGATATACAAACAGATTTTTTAATATTGCACAAGAAAACATTGCCACAAAAAAAGACCAGCAAATGCTGGCCTTATTTATTTTGTACGAGAGATTGTGGTATTGTCTTTTTTGCGGTCATTTAGGCTGGTGATTGGGTGCTTTGAATCTTGATAGCGATAATCTTGTCCCAGTGCAGTGACTGCTTCTTTGATAACAGCGTGGCTAGGCACACAATCTACGTCCTTGCCCACAACAGCGGTTTGGTATTGGAAGAAAAGGTCGTCGTCTTTGAGTTTAGCAACATCGACATAGCCTCTATTCTTGACGGTTATGTTGATAGTGTTGGCCAAAACATCTCTAATATACTCTTTGTGACTGCCGATAGTCAAAAGGTCTGGGAACTCACCGTCGCCAATCACCTTGGCATAGTCCGTACCTTCGTATTTTTCAAGCAAGTTAATAGCCAACTTCAAATGTGCACACTCCATGTTGTAGTGAGATAGCCAAATCTCCTTGATATACTCGTCTACTTCGTCCATATATGCACTGTAGTAGAGATAGCATTCGGTGTACTCGTGCATCACCCATTGCTCTAGCCATGTCATATTGCTGTCACGCAAAGACTCATATTGAGTGACGTGCTCTTCTTCTATCATGGCGATTTCGGCATAGAGTTTTCTGCCAAGGTCGTTTTTGTACCATTGAGAAATATTCATATAATAATTCATGGTCTGCTGTTCTGCCGCAGTAATGATGCAAGCCACAAGTTTACTAAACATTTTCGCCTTAGTGGCGTCCATCTTATTTTTTAGGTCATCTACTGGATAGCGGTGTTCTGCAATAGTTGGTCTGCCCGGCATAATTTCGGTATAACCACCGACAAGTTTTTTGGCATCAATACCCTTGTCCATCATGAGTAGATTGCTAAATCTGTACAAGTGGTCAAAGTCTTCAAGCAGAGCAAAATCTAGTGCCTGTTTGTTGTTTTTGTCTGTTTCACGAATGGCAAGTGATGCTGTCAAGTCAATAGCGAGTTGTTCATAGGCAATAGTTGTCTCCAATATGCTCTCATTGATTGGTTTTAGGCAGGCGATAAGTTTTTGCTGTTGTTGTTCTTGTTTACGCACCAAAGCCAATGCGTCCAAAATCTCTGGATCGGTACAATGCCTTGCAAACTGGTGCATAAACCATACCGACTCATACTCAGTCCCATTCATCAAAATTACACGTGTCTTGGTGTATGGGTCGGTCTTATTCTTGTTGTATGCCTTAGGGTACATATCTGCCATGGAAATAAAGTTTTCATTCACATTTTTCGTTTGGGTATTAATTGGATTCATATTCACCTCACTAATTGAGATTATTACCAATAACTGCTTGTACTAAACTATAGTGGTACAATAAACAAAAAAGATTTAGTGCCGTCTAAATCTTTTTTATTTTGTATAATTGCAAAATATTTAATAAATACTAGCTGTTTTGCTTGTCATTGTTTTGTTGGAGCAAAACTACAATCTGCTTGAGCAACTCTTCTTGAGTAGGATTATTCTTTTTGTGCTCGGCTTCAATTCTAGCCTTTTCTTCTGCTTCAGCTTTAGCCTTGGCTTCTTCGTTCTTTTTCTTCTCTTCTAAATATTCTGCCCAAACAAGTTGGAACTTTCGCTTTTCCTGCTTAGCCTTAGCTTTGATAAGTTTGCGCTCAGCACGATATTCTTTGCTTGATTGCTTGATGATGTTGTCGCCCATTTCTTCAAGTTTCTTTCTAGAAGCGGTGACAATCTTAACCATAACAAATACAGAGAATGCGATAATCAAAAAGTCAATGATAGTTTGGATAAAATTACCATATTTCCATGTCAACTTTGTGCCGTCTTCTGCCACACGCAATACCACACTCAAGTCTGCTAGGCTGGCAGCACCAGTCGCCCAAGTGATAAGTGGCATGATAAGGTCATTCACTAGACTAGACACAATCTTGTTGAATGCTGTAGCGATAATCATACCTACGGCAAGGTCAAACACATTGCCACGAGAGATAAAAGCCTTAAACTCCTTAAAAAACTTCTTCATACGTACTCCTTTTATATTGACCATATTACCAAAAACTCAAGTCAATTTCAAGGGCTGGCACGAAATATTTTGTTTTTTTAGAAAAAATCTACTCTACGGTGACACTTTTGGCAAGGTTTCTTGGTTGGTCAGGGTTAAGTCCACGTTCCACACTTGTCATATAGCTAATCAATTGAAATACTCCTATCGAAACAATAGGCATAATTTCTTGGTCAAAATTAGGCAGTTGTATCACACTATGCACATTAGATAATTTTTCTTGTGAAATGTCTAGTTGTGTCACTAGAACCAACTTCGCCCCACGAGCTTGTGCTTCGTGTGCACCATTCAACGTCTTGTCTAAAAGGGTCTTTTGTGTAGCAATGACAAATACATATGTCCCACTTTCGATAAGCGCCAAAAAGCCATGTTTCAACTCACCTGCAGGGTATGCCGAACTATTGATGTAAGTGATTTCTTTGAGTTTTAGACTGGATTCTTCACAAGTGAGATAATCCACATCTCTGCCTATAAAGAAAACTTTGTCTTCACCTTTCAACCCTTGCACTAGTGACAAGAGTTTCGCTTGGTCAGGCATTATTGGTCTTGCGGACAAATCTTTGAGTTGAGTAAGGTAATTAAAATCCCCATTTTGCACGACATTGCCCAACTGCCTAGCCAACATATATAATATGGCAATCTGTGCTGTGTAGGCTTTGGTAGATGCTACCGCAATTTCTCTACCAGCACACACTGGCAAAACAATGTCTACCATCTTAGCTAATGCACTATATAAGACATTTGTAAGTGCCACAGCATATACTCCATTCATTTTACACAATTCGCAAGCACCCAAAGTGTCCGCCGTTTCGCCACTTTGACTAACGAAAATACACAAAGTGCGATTGTCTACAAGCGGGTTGGCATAACGAAACTCACTCGCTATCATACTACGTGCTGGTATGCGAGCATACTTTTCTATCCATTTAGCCCCCAGACAGCTAGCATTGTAGGCAGTGCCACAGCCTATGAGATAGATTTTGTCAAATCTAGACATAAACTCTGCATTAAATAATTTCAGTACTCCCCTTTCTGAGTAAACCTTGTGGATATCTTGTAGGACTTTAGGTGTTTCCATTATTTCCTTGAGCATGAAATGTGGATAGTCTTTCTTGCCAACATCTTGGTCAAATTGTGTTAGGGCAATAGGCTCTTTGACTATTTCTACTCCGTTTTGATTGTAAAATATTGCACCATTGGCAGATACCGCACAAAACTCGCCGTCTGCCAACGCATAATAACTTTTGGTACGTCCAGCAAAACAAATAGTGTCACTAGCGACATACACTTCGCCGTTGTCAACTGACAGATAAAGTGGACTTTTTTGCTTGGCAAGGTAAAGTGTGTCTGGGCTGTCTTGATGCATACAAGCCAAAGCGAAACTGCCTTTGAGTTGACGGCAGACATCTATCAAGGCATCTACATTTTTGTATTTTGAGAGTAACAGCATTTGCACAATGACTTCTGTGTCTGTTTCGCTGACAAGTTGCACTCCTTGGCTTTGTATTTGTGATTTAAGTTCGCCAAAGTTCTCTATGATACCATTATGTACTATCGCCCAACTTTTGTCTTGGCTAGTATGTGGGTGAGCATTGATAGTATTAGGTGCGCCGTGTGTTGCCCATCTAGTATGAGCGATGCCACAACTAGCCTTGTGATGTGGCAAAATGTCTTTCAACTGGTCTATCTTGCCAGCCGTCTTGGTGACTATGATGCCATTCTCGCCCACAACTGCCACTCCGGCAGAGTCATAGCCCCTGTATTCCAACAACTTTAGGCTCTCAACCAAAGTTGTGTCTATCTCTTTATTTCCAATATATCCAACTATTCCGCACATATTTTCTCCTTTTATTGAATATATTAATTATTTATGATATAGATTATATTTGTGACTTAAAAAAAGTGGACAAAATCCACTTTATTTTTCATTTATGACACTTTAATTTGTCTTTTGATTTTATGTACTATCAATTCTATTAGATAGAAACTTGTAATCCAAACAGCAACAAATATCAAATATACACTCCACCATGGTATGCCGAAATTAATGCCCAGTGGGTTGTTGAGTATAATCATATAGTCTTCACCTGGTAAAATCCACAAAGACATAGCCACACCATAAATTATAAAAGCTCCAGCAAAGACAAAAGTCTGCCAAATCTTCTTGATATTGAATCTAGCATATCTTGTGGCTATCATGACAATACTAACAAACAATCCTAGTGAGTGACTGAATATGCTATAAAAGCAATCAAAAGTCACATACTGTTTGTTAAAACCAACTGCCGGTGCAATAAAGAATGCAAGTGTGACCAACAATCCAAAAATAGCACTAGAATTAATCAAGGCGTCTTTTTTGCTAAACAGCGCAACTATAAAGAACCATACTGCTATTGAGCAGAAATACAATGGTAAAATAGTCTTAAATATATTTTGCGCAGAGTAATCTGTCATAAAAATTAAGTTGACAACTCTGTCGGCAATCTCAAAGAACAAAAAGACCCCTGCACATATCGTGAAAAAGATATCTTTTGTTCGTTTTGTACGTTTGGACATAATAATACTTGTAATTATCGCCAAAACCACCACCGCAATCCACACAGACAAGTGTCTTGCACCGTATTGATATACTTCCTTTGGTAGAGTTGGATTATTTGCACCTGATAACCATTCTACAAATGTCATATTTTTCCCCCTATATTACTATTTCACCTATAAAATCATATCCGTCAATAGCCACTAGTTTAACCTTGTGCTGTGAGCCAATAGGTAGATTGCCAACTCTCACGTAGACGCAATTGTCTGACTCTGGCATTTGGAAGTCACAATGCAGTTGGCTCTCTTTTTCACTGGTAAAATCAACTACTGCGGTAAATATTTTGCCTAGCAAAGACTGATTGTGTTCTTGCACGATTTGGTATTGAATATTTGCCAACTCTTGCACACGTTGGTCTTTGACTTTTTGTGAGATTTGAGGTTTGAGATTGTATGCAGGAGTGCCCTTCTCTCTAGAATATGCAAAAAATCCTAGTTGGTTGAGTTTATACTCTCGCACAAAGTCGCACAATAGTTGAAAGTCTGCTTCCGTTTCAGTTGGGAATCCCAAAATAAATGTGCTACGTATAGTCATGTCAGGGATTTCCGTACGGAACTTGTTGATTAGGCGAATTGTGTTTTCGTAAGTATTTTGCCTATTCATTTTTTTGAGTATAGAGTTGCTGATATGTTGCAGTGGTATATCTATATAATGGCAAACCTTTGGATTGGTTTTGATTTCATTAATAAGTTCGTCAGTAATATGCTCTGGGTAGCAATACACCAACCTAATTCTCTCAATGCCGTCAATGGCTGAAATATTGTGTATAAGTTCGATGAGCCTACTTTCGCCGTAAATATCTATGCCGTATGTTGTGATGTCTTGTGCGACAAAAATCAGTTCTTTAGTCCCTTTTTGAGCGAGCAATTTGGCTTCTGCTATCAGCCTATCCATAGGCACACTTTTGTATCTACCAGTAATGTACGGAATGGTGCAATACGAACAAAAATTATTACAGCCGTCCGCTATTCTAAAGTATGCATAATGCTGTGGTGTGGTCAATACTCGAGATATGCCGTCGTACTGACATTTGGTAGATAGTCCATAAAGACTTGCTATCTCTTGCACAATATTTATATTCCTGTCTTGAGTGACGATAAGGTCCACCCCTTGCAAGTCGGCAGAGATGTCTTGAAGTTTGTAGTTGGGCAGACAGCCTGTGACTATCACCTTCTCTAGATTGTGCTCTCTCAAAGGCTGAAACTCTTTAATGATGTCGAAGCCTTCCTTTCTAGTTATGCCCAAAAATGCACACGAGTTGATGAGCATGATATTCGCTTGACTAGGGTCGTTGGTGATTTCCATGCCAAACTCTTTGATAGCGGAAATCATCTTCTCTAGTTCAACGATATTTTTGCCACAACCAAGTGACACAAAACCGATTTTCTTTTTTCTTAAAGTTTTTATATTCATATTTTCCTTTTGCAAAATGGCTGGTCAACAAAATGCCAACTAGCCATTCAAAAATCCTTGTATTATCAAGTCTTCCGCCTGATGCTCATCAAGACCAAGGGTCATGAGTTTGATGAGTTGCTCGCCAGCGATTTTACCAATGCTGGCTTCGTGAATGAGAGTAGCATTGATATCTTTTGCCACCACTTCTGGTATAGATGTCACGCTAGCATGACCTGTCATAATGGCATCGCATTCCACTCTGCCAAAGCATTTGTTTTTGCCTTCGACTTTACTCTTGAAAGTTTGTCTAGATGAGTCTTTTGCCACACTGCGACTTATCACTTCCACACTACTATCTTCGCCTTGAAGTTTGACATTGAAATTGGTCTTGGCAGTCTGCGTGTCAGTAGTTAGTAGTTTTTCTTTGATGAGAAGTTTTGCTCTATCGCCCACGACTGCTTTGGTAGTGCGAATAGTGTCGCTAACTCCGCCTATCTGCACTGTTTCCATAGTGAGTTCTGCGCCTTCTCGCAAGTCAATCTTGGTAGTAGGATTGAATACTCTATCACCCTTTCCACCGCCCTGACCGAAGTGTTTCTCGATATAGCGGACTTTGGCGTTTTTGTCTAGATAAAATGTATGTATGCCTTCATGTTCGGTCTTTCTATTAGAGTCATTGTGTATGCCACAGCCTGCGACTATTATCACGTCACAATTCTCGCCTATGTAGAAGTCATTGTACACCATATCTTTGAATCCGCCACGACTGAGAATTACTGGTATGTGCACACTTTTGCCCACAGTATTAGGCTTGACAATGATATCTATGCCGGGCTTATTTCTCTTGGGAACAATCTCAATCTCTGCTGTGCTGTGTCGCATTTCGCTCTTGCCGTTGACACGAATATTGTATGCACCCATTGGCACTTCATGTAGGTCGGCAATCTTGGCAAGCAGTGCTTTTTCGTTATCTATCATTATTCACCTCGCTCTGTATTCTGCCACATAGACGTTGGTCGTACTTTAGGCTAGGCAAAATGTCTTCCGCCTTGCCAAATGCACTCACTTTTCCGCCGTCAAGCACCAAGATTTTGTCTGCGATATTGAGAATCTTCTCTTGGTGGCTGACAATGATATTGATAGACTTCTTTTTCTTGCTCTCTACAAAGCATTTAATCAGTCCGTCCATGCTCCAAATATCAATACCTGCTTCCGGCTCGTCAAAAAGATTGATAACCGCACCACGTGCCAAAGTGGTAGCCACTTCGATACGTTTAATCTCGCCACCAGACAGACTGCCGTCTAGTTCTCGGTCAAGGTATTCTCTAGCACATAGTCCTACCTTGGAAAGATAGTTGCATACGTCCATGATTTTTTTGCTATTGTTGGCAATGGTGAGCATATCTTTGACCTTCACACCCTTAAACCTGACTGGTGTTTGAAAAGCATATGCGATACCTTTTCTCGCACGTGTAGTGATGTCATCTTTGGATATGTCTTGCTTGTTTAATAATATCTGCCCAGTACTATTAGGCAATATGCCCATGATAGTCTTGAGCAAGGTTGACTTGCCACTACCATTCGCTCCTGTGATGACTAGAGTTTCGCCTTTGCTGAGCGAAAAAGATATGTCATTCAAGATAGGTTTGGCAATATTGTTGTTCGTCACTGAACAATATAGATTGTTTACTTTTAACATTTATTTTCCTGCGTCCTTATTGTATGGTTTTTTGTCATATTTTTTCTTTAGTTTTTGTTGTCTAATCCAAATATTCATAATCCACTTATGCGGTAGCACTTTCACCATGAAGCATTGTAGTTTGCTCTTTGTACCTACTACCACAAGGTCTTTACGTTTCATGGCAGATTGTATAGTCTTATTGACTACGTACTCTGGGGTGTACATTGCCACATACTTTGATACGACTTCGGTGTCAGCGTCAGTCTTGAGCGCTCTGTCAAAAAACTTGGTTTTTGTCCAGAATGGGCATATGGTGGTCACACTGATACCACGTGGCTTGAGTTCACGATTTAGGGCACGGCCATAACTGATGACAAAAGCCTTGGTGGCAGCATACACATTAATGTAGGGTATAGGTTGCCAACCAGCCACACTGGCGATATTGACAATCCTAGCACCCCTATCCATGTATGGCAATACATACTCTGTCATGCGAAGAGTTGCCTTGCAATTAAGGTCTATCATGTTGGCGCTAATTTCTACTGCTATCTCATCATACCTAGCGAACTTACCAAATCCGCTACAATTCACCAGCCATGTCACATTAGGTTTGTATTTAGCTAGTCTAGCCTTGAGAGTGTCAAAGCTCTCGCTGAGAGTCAAGTCCATAGCCAATGGCACAATTTTAGTGGTAAGTT
>JBKSMV010000040.1:0-5501 GCA_046881985.1 Clostridia bacterium | reverse complement strand
TACAATCATCATATTACTATTGACACGATTTTTTCTAGAGAAGAAGTCAATAAATACAGGGTATTCATTGTCACCAATATAGAATCCTGTTGGGTCTTGCATCGAACTAGATACGAATGGGAATGCTGCCGCCAATGTAGTTGTAGGCATTCCACGTTCAAACTGCTTGACGGTGTCTAGTCTACTGATGCTATTACTTATATAAGCATCGACTTGACGACCAAACATCTCCGCTACTCTAAATCCGTTTTGTCGCAAGATGGCTCTAATCTCTTTACGTGCAATCTCTTTACATTGAATGTGTGTGTTTACATTGAAAAGTTGTTCGTTATTGTTTTTGAGTGTTTCTAGCAAGTTTCTCATAGTAGACAACTGAGTTTCCAACTCAATCTGCTTACTGCTCTTGCCAGCTTTTTCGAGTTTGGTTTCCGTTTCCATAATGGCACGGTCAATCATTTTCTCCGCTTTGTCCTTACGCATAGGGCTGAAGTTCATCACTACACGAGCCTTGTCTAGAGCAAATAGTGTATATGCCCAGCCATTTCCGACGGTGAGCGGGTATTGTGAAATCACAAAGTTTCTATACCCTACTCCCTCCACAACTGTACGTGCCACCTTAAACTCAACGGTCTTAGGTAGAATGTATTTCATGTATGAACTAGCAGGTATACTTTGAATCTCTTTTTCATTGAAGTTTTCTGAGTAGTTAGATTTTAGGAATGACACAAGGTCATTATCAGTCAACACTTTTGAGTGGATAGGTGTCTGTCCACTGTAGATAGTACTTTCTATACCACGAATAGTTTCTTCTAGTGCTTCCTTGTCTGTGCCGTATACCACCATATAGAAGTGGTCTTGCAAGATTGGTTCACGTCTATTCGCTCTGTCCAACGTCATAACACGTTCTTCAAATATCGCACCACGTGATTCTATCTCGTCTTCAGTGTATTCGCCTTCATCATGAAGCTGATTGAGTATGGCAAACTTCTTATCGTCGTTTTCCATATAACTATCGAATACCATTGGTTTCTTTAGTTTGACGATAGTCGCAGTTTGGTACTCGTTTAGTCGCCTTAAGCCTTTGGCAAAGGTATTAATCATCATGTTCTGCTTCTCTTCGTCAAGAAGACCAAACTCCATTGGCATAATCTCTATCACCATGCCACGATATTCGCCATAATTAATGTATTTGCCTAGTTCGATATTGATAAATGGTGTCAACTCACTCATAGGCGCATAATGCTTACGCTCTAGGTCGGTGGAATACTTTTTCTTGAATGCCATAAAGCGGAAAAGTAGCCCCAGCGAACCATACAATCTCAAGCCTTCGTCGACTGGTAAAAACATGGACGCCATCAGTCCCAACCATGAGAGCAAGACAACAATCTGCACCCTGGTTTCAAATAGGTTTCCACCCAAAATCAGTCCTACACCAACTAAAGCAACAAGGCCAGTGATTAGATCACTGACCGTTACGCCCTTCCAAAACTCGGTTTTAACTTTCGTCTTACCAGGTATATATCTTTGCATTTAATGTTCCTTTTAGTCTCTATTCGGCTTAAAGTTATTCTTGAAGTATTTGTCGAGTTGCTTTTCAATTTCGCTAGCCATATCGCCAGTCCATCTTTTACCTGACCTTTCCACGCTCTTTTGAACTTCGCCAAGCAAGTATGCCTTAGCATCTTTGAATCCGTCTGCAGCACCCTTACGAGACAAATCTCTCAATTTGCCTTCATCCGCACCTGCAAAACCACCATTGATAGCAACTGTTGCATCGATAGTGTTTTGAAGGATTGCCATCTCTTTATCAGCACCACGAGTTTCACGAATATAAGTATTAACAGCCTTTGCCTCTGCTGCAGATTGAGCTTTGTTCGGATTTTTTAAGATACTTTTTAATTCTGACATTGTTACATTATGACCTCTTTCAGCCGAGACTTCTTTTCTAAGTTGTTCTAAACTTGCCTTAAGAGCATTTTCTAGTTCATTTAATGCTGCTCTAGCATCCGACCCTAATGTTGCAGCTATCGCAGTATTACCAACCAATCTAGAACCAACTCTTCCCGCTTGCATAACATTTGACAAGGTAACCGCATCATTGCCTGCATTTCCAACTATTCCAATACCGGTAGATTTTTGAACTTTGTCATATTCAGGAATAACACCCTTGTAGTTATCAGTCCAAACTTTCTGCATATCTAAACCTGATGCATCTCCCATTAGGCCTAATACCGAAGTGCCAAGTTTGCCTGCCATTTTCTTTGTCGCTGCCAAACCACCAACATTTTTGAGGTCTCGTTTGGCCTGAATGATTGCGTCTTCTTTTTGAGTAGTTGCAAAGGCTTCTGCACTAGCAATATTGAGTGAATCGTTATAAGCATGCTCACCTGCGCCACTTACTCTAGACTCAACTTCTGCATTAACTCTATCTGCAAAAGCAGATGCAGATTCCCCTCTTGCTCTTGTCATGCCCAAATCTCTTGCAATTTGACTGGTACTCTTCGCTTTACCTCTGGAATTTAATGTTAAGTTTGCTCTTTCGGTAGACTCGGCCTCACTTCGTCTATCTTGCAAGAATGATTCTTTACTATCTTCAAATGTACTTGTTCCAGCTTTATTTATAGTTCTCTTCTTTCTAATAGCAGCCATTCCTACACCTGCACCCATAGCCACTGCACCAAGCGCAACACCTGCAACCTTCGCTACTGGGGCCATTGCTTGTTTTGATGTGTCGCCACCTTCTTTGAGCAAGTCTTTGCCACCTATCCAACCTGATAGTGTGCTTACCAATGATGCCATACCTTGTGCCAACACAATATACATTACTAGTTTGGCAAAAGCATTTACTACTGGTCGCTCTGGTATAATATTTAGATTTGTCACAATAGGCATTAATTGTACAGTTAAGTTCATTGCCGCCACGGCACCATATGCGCCAATTGTATAGCCAACGAAATCTTTTTTCCAACCACCAAACGCTGAGCCATTGTCCCAAGGATACATCGCCAGCGCTATTGGCGATAGAATATACAATATTACAATTTGTACTATACGTTTTGCCATACCAAAGCATAGTTTCCATAATGCCATAAAGATTAGGATAGAAGCCAGCAATGCATTAAAGTAGTTTAGGTCTTCATTTACTTTAAAGATAGTTAACACATTATTGTTGTTCCAGATACTGTTTTTCTTCTTAATATTCCAAGAGGTAGTATCGTGTCTCATACCATCTGAATCATAATAATAGAATCCAAACATGTTTGTAATTCTAGTATAAAAACCAGCCAACTTCTCTTCATCAATCTCTATTGAGGCTCCACTTTCGTCATATAGGTAATAGTGATACCCGTCAGTATTATCCTCTTTATCATATTGGTTAAAGTATACTAGATTGTCAGTAAAAATCCACCAACCACCCATATATTCTTGCAATCGCAAAAATATTTTTGGTGCATCTTTTTTCAAAATATCAGGGAAGTTATTAAAAATCGCTGTTGCCATATTAGCATAAAAGACTTGTATTTCTCCAGCGGTATCAATGTTTCCGTCTTCGATTACATTACTAACATACCCAGCTTCAGTAAACTTATTATTTAAATACTGACAAAATATCATCAATGCTTGTTGATTTGCTCTATAATCATCGCCTTGGTCTGTATAAGGGTCTGCATATACTTTATAAGGATTGGTATCCGAATCGTCGTCTTCCATACATGCTGAATATATTCCGTATGTGAACGAAGAAGATATTTGTCCGCCGGCTTGAGTTGCGCCATCTATAGTTTGTAAGATAACGTTACTAAACTTTACACCTACAAGACAAAATGCTGGTATGAGAATAAAGCCCAAAACAGCCTTAATCGCCTGACCAAATATGCTAGAGATAGTCACCTTGCTATCATCTTTGTATACATTACGTATGATAGCCAATATCACCATTAATACTAGTACACATACACCAAACAGCATTAGTGAAATCATTATATTCTTTACTGCTGGACTCTCAATCAATTGGTCGACGAAATCTTTTGTCCCCGCTTGCACGTCTGCAGTGCTCTTGATACCTGCCAAACGTCTAAACACACTATCTACTGTATCAATAGCAGTAAACAACATTGTTGCTATAGGTTTGCAGATACTATCAATTAGGTCAAAGCATCCGCTACCCCATCTTAGCATAATAGCCAACAATCCGCTCATTCTTTTCTCCTTTCGTTTATCTTGTGTAAAACACAATCATCTTATTTAGATTATAAACATTTATATTTTTTTTATCAAGCAAAATAGTTTACATTGTCGCAATTTATCAAAAAATATTGGGTAAAATTCTCTTATTTTGTTCAAAATCTCTAAATACAGCATAAATAATCGACACATAATTTGATTGTTTATTATCTCAAACCTTTATTCCACACAAAAAAAGCACAGACCTAAGTCTGTGCCTATATCTAATCAATGCCTATACCATCGCTCTTAATAGTATTACCAACTATTGTAAATATGAGTATCAATGCAATTACTGCCACCAAAGCAATGATTACATTGACAAGGTTGGCTTTAGCTTCGTCACGTTTTCCCTTATCGTCTGCTTGTGCCATCTTTACACCCAAAATGATTGCCCATACGGCACCTGCAGCACAAGCCAAGATAAGTAATGGTGTCACCCACTTTTGAATTGCATCAATTAGTTCAACAAACCACTTTTGATTGGCAATATCCTTTGGATTTGCTGTAGTCGTAGTGGTTGTTGTGCCACCACCTCCACCGCTTCCTTCCACTTGTGAAAACTGGTCGTCTAATCTTAATATAGTAGACATCAATGCATTCGCTATTCTTATTAACATATCCATTTCCTCTTTCGTTTATATATTTCCAGTATACCCCCCCTAGATAAAATGTCAAATGTTTTTTTATAATTTTTTTATCTACAAATATTTCAAAAACACAAAAAAAACACAGACCTAAGTCTGTGTTCATATTATTGCTATTAAGCGGATGTTGTTGCAGTAATACCGCCTTCAGCTTTAAGTGCATTACCTACAATTGTGAAGATTAGGATAAGTGCGATAACAGCAACCAATGCAATGATAACGTTGATTAGGTTATCCTTAGCTTCGTCACGCTTACTCTTGTCGTCTGCTTGAGCCATCTTTACACCCAAGACGATAGCCCAAATAGCGCCTGCAGCACAAGCCAAGATAAGTAATGGTGTCACCCACTTTTGAATTGCATCAATTAGTTCAACAAACCACTTTTGTTTGGCAATATCTTTTTCTGCACTATTCTCAGTCAACAATTGAGCATGGCCAATACTCAACATTTTATGAGCCATATTTACTAATGTCATATTCAACATAAAAATACTCCTTCTTTCATTATGTTTTCGTTTTGTTGATTTTATTGTAGCATAGTTGAAATAATTTTAGCAAACAATTTTAGCCACTTTTTACAACTTTTTTTATTTTTTTACAAATTATTTCGCAAAAAGTATGGTTAATATA
>JBKSMV010000039.1:0-14256 GCA_046881985.1 Clostridia bacterium | reverse complement strand
AGAACGTATCGCTTCGCATGACACTAGTGAAAACTCTGTACTTACTTATTCTATACTTGCTCTCTGTGATGCAAAAATAACTAGGGTGGTCAAGCGAGATATGTTTACACCGCCACCAAATGTAGATAGTGCTATACTCATGCTCACTCCGCACAACAATAAGTATAACATTCAAGATTTTGATGCATTCAACAATCTTGTCAAACATTCATTCACCGCCAGACGCAAAACTTTGGCAAACAATCTTTCACTTTCTTTTGGACTATCCAAACAAGAAGTAGAAGATATGTTGCAAAGGCTCTTTGACAACAAACAAATACGTGCACAAGAACTCAGTGTGCAAGACTATATTTTACTACTGAATGAATTAAATAAAAATAGGGAATAATTATTCCTTATTTTTTATTAATTTTTACTTTATAAAAAAATATTAACTTTCCATTTTTGATATAAATATTTCAATTTTTATCTAAAAATAATACAAATAAATGTAAAAATAATACTTTTTTATTAAATATTTAATTAAAACAATTGTTTTTTTATTAAATTAATATCGAATTAAATTATTTTATTTTTTTATTTATTTTTTCATTATTTGTTTTTTTTACATTTTTTCATTGTGAAAAAGATAAGGTTTTTGTGCCGTATGTATACCAAAATCTTTTATGAAAAAGTTGTCTAAAAATGAAAGATTTGTTTGCCTAAAAAAACACAATAATATATAATTTAATTATAAATAAACTAGCACATTGTTGCAGATAATAATTAACGAAAGAGGTCGAAAGATGTTTAAGCGAATTATGAAGATTGTGGGCTTTGCCTTTTTAGGAGTGGTTGGTGTCTTTGGTGTTATTGCCGGAGTCATGGCTATCCGTGGAGATTTCAATACAGAAGTTATCAAACCTAAGAGTTTGTATTTTTCTGGTGATGAAGAATACTTCGCTGACAACACTCTTCTTATCTCGACTGACAGCAGTTCGCCCAAGAGTTTCTACTTCCAAGTCAAAGCAGGTAATGAAGATGCCAACGTGCTAGGCGTCAACTTTACTATCGAAGGCGAAGATGTCATAGACATTGTACACAGCGTTACAAGTCTACCTATCAGGTCTGGCAAAATCGGTTCAAATATCAAAATTATTCCACGTGTCAGCAACGGCGTCAATGTTGGCGGTATTGCCAAAATCAGTGCCACTAGTGCGGACGGACTTGTGCCTACCACTACTGACCTTACTGTCTATGTTGACGTGCCTGTCACAGAGATTAAGACATCTGCTTCATGTGTAGACACTACCAACCTAACCAATATCAAAACCAAGACTCGTGACGATGGTGTCGTACTAACTAAAAAGTATTACTACCAATCTGCACAAAATCATTTCGAACTCGCAACCAAGATTAAGCATGATGCAGAGTATTATCTATACAACTCTACAACCAAGGTGTATGCAACAGTGACTCCAGCCAATACTGACGGCTATATCAACTTTGTAGACTGCTTTGAAGATGCACATATTGTGACCATGCTCAATGGACAAGAGCTGGCTATCGAGAGCTTGTATACTATCAACCCAGCACATTCAGCCAACCCAATCAATGCTGGCGGATATTCTACCAAACAGGTTCAATACTTCATTCTCAATGCGGAAGATAGGGCATTGGTCAATTTTGACCAAACTGGCAAAAAACTTATCGCCAACAACAATGGTGCGACTGGTGATATTCGTCTATTGATGGCGATGTACCCTACATACACCAAGCAAAAACAAGCCGAAGCGCTTATCGCTAGTGGTGCACTCATTCGCAACTCTAATGACCACTTTAACAATTACATGGTCACTAGAGAAGTAGTAGTGAGAGTAGATGCTACTAGCATTGATAGTATGACTGCTTCTAGACAGAGTCTATCGCTTGACTTGTACAACTACACTGACCTAATGCTCAACAATGCTACAGCCAACAACAATCTAGGCCTTGTTATCAAAGACACTGCTCAAAATCCAATCAATACTCTATATTCACATCTCAACTTTGAGTTCGTGTCATCTACAGACGATAGCCAAGTGTCAGTCAATGACTACTTCACTATCACAGACAATAATGCTGGCGACATACCTGACACCTACAACAATGTCAATATGTCCACTTTGACCGGCGACACTCAACTATACATTTATGCCAAGATGTACATACCTAGAGCATATCTCAAGGTGTCTTATATGTCTGGCGAAACTTCAATACTTGACTTGTACATAGAATTGTTGACTACATTTAGAGAGCCAAGCATAGCCACTCAGGCAGGTACTAGCCGTATTGACAAACTCATTGACCTAGACCTGGGTCTTGATGATGAGTCCAATATTGTAGACCTAAGCAGTTTATTCACTCTCACGACAGACTCTGTGTATGACAAGGTATTGTATTTTGCTTCAGTAGTGACAGACAAAACTGGCTATGTACCAGTAGAAGATGACCTACCTATCAGTACATTGCCAGGCAAGACTTATGGCTCAACAGGATTCCTTATCGGTTATTATGACTACACTCCTGCGACCACCTTTGACGCAGAAGGCGAGTACTTCATCTATTACAATGAAGAATATATACCAGTACAAGACCCAATCAGCGACAATCTAAACCTATACTACACAAGAACTCTCGTACTAGACAAAGCCAAGACTAGATTTACTAAGGTCAACGGCACATTCTCAGTGATGGCAGTAGTGGTACGTACCAACTACCTAGGACAAATTGTAGACTATAGTAAAGTGGGTGAAAGTGTCTATGGTGACGAATTAGACTTGAGTTCTACTACAGACTATGATTTCAACTACACCTATCCAGCTACTGGCGAAAAGTCAGCAATGACTGCTTCTGCATACCAAAAGACGTTTACATGGAACTACCGCTTGCAGAATGTGTGCATCAACCTATCTGCTTCTATCGAAGGCAATAATGTCGGCACAGATACAAAAGCGGGCGAATATCGTGCTCCAGTGTACAAAAAATCTACAATTTTCAACAATGCAACACAATACTTTATAAATGTAGATGGTCAATATTTGGCAGTAGCAGAGCCAAAATCTAGTGATATAGCGAATTACTACGAAATTGATGCTAACAGTCAGATTTACTACTTGAGAGAACTATTCGATAGTAATAGAACGGCACTATTGAGTCTAGAAATCACAGATGCATATGCATATAAGGCTTTGCAACACATTGTAGACTCCAAGACATATTCACTAGTTGCCAAGATGTACAATGCCGACGGCACAGACTATGTTTATGCTCTAGGCGACAACATCTCTAACTACATCACCATAGGTGGAATCAACAATGCTGACGGCAAGTTTGTGTTCCCAGTCAGCCTATTGAAAGCGACTCCTGCAGACACTTATATCTCATTTGTATTGTCAGTGAGCAATTATGCAACTACTTTCCCTAATGATAGTAGTGTATACAGCTTGGATAGACTAGTTATCTTGTCTAGTGCGGTGTCTAGCATAGACATTTTGGACGAAGGAGTATCAATCCTAGCCGGCAATAGCCAAACCAATCCACTAGTTGTCAGTGCCAAGTGGAATGACACCGGCTATGACTACTATATTGGTAGCAAAAAGGTAGAAAACTCTACAGACTTCTTCAACACAGCTTATACTGTAGATATTCAACCAAATTACGCTACAACCAAGGCTTATACTTATTACTCATCTAATACAAGTATCATATCTATTACTGATAATAAACTCACTCTTGGCACACAAGAAGGTAGCACAATACTAACCATTAGTTGTGGCGATTGTGAACGTAGAGTATATATCAGCCTAGTGAGTGATGCACAAAATCCAGCATCTATTGAGATAAACAATATCAACACAACAATAGTATCACCATTTGGCGGTGCTGGTTATGAAGATTTGCCTGCACTCAAGACAGTGCAACTCACAGACAACACCAACACTTCACGTGTAAATTATAAGGTAAATAGTTATAGTGCAAACAACCTACTCACATTTAGCGACCCAGTTGTATATAACGAGTCAGGTGTAGACATTACATCATCTTGTGTTGGCAAGTTTGTAATCCCAGAGAATGACAATGAGTTCGGTAGATATCTTGCCATTGACGGAGCACTCACTAGCCACTATTACCTAGTTATCAAGGTGACTGGACCTTTCGCACAAGAAAGAGAACTTAAACTCTACCTACACAGCGCAGTGACTGTCGCATACAACGACTACGGCACACATTCAGTAGGTAGCACAAGCATTCAAGAAGTGTATGACGGCACCAACTTCCAGCTTCTCAGTGCAAGTGAGTCCAAAGAAACCTTTACCAGCCCAGTATTTGTCCACATTCAAGACGAATCTAAACTATTAGGCGGTGAGAATGGTATTGCTTCTATCGCTTATGCATTGAATGATAGTTATACTGCTACATTCAACTATATAGAAGATAATACTAGAAAATATACCACTACCAGCACAGATACGGCTTACCAAATCTCTATCACCAATGCAATGGTAGGCAAATATCTACAATTCAAGATAGTATTCAAGAATAATATCGCTACACCAGTCTACTATACAGTATATGTTAGCCAAAACTTGCACGTAGTGACCAAAGACGCCACTATCACAAGTGGTAGCATGATAGTATACAGCGGTAGAGATTATGCTATAGCAGACCTTCTAGAGTTGTATAGTTATCCAGAAGCGATTTATACACACTACACAACTAGCGATGCTACAAAAATAGACCTAACAGACATAGGCAATATTAACCTATTGACTATTGCCAAGGACAAGGGCGATGCCAATTCTGTCATTACCTTTGACCTAGGTGTCATAAGTGTAGAATGGCTAGACAGCAATATCAGTGACGACAGAGCCACTATTATATATAAAGGTATAGAGATTTTGACCATAACTGCTCAAAATCCAGTCGTCTTAGTACAGACAGATTCTGCAGATATCAAGGGTATGAGTGTCACAAGTTATAACACACTTGGTACAAGTCTAGGCATCAAAGCGCTTGTCAAGACGGCGGATACTGCTATTACTGACGGCAAGACATACTATACAGCTGACGGCGACGTGGTTGCTAGCCCAATGGCTAGTCAGTTGGGACTATACTATGAAGAATACGTAGATTTTGCTTATAGCGACATGATTATCTCGCTCGGCACAAATACTGCCAACTGGAATGACGACAATGTCATCATTACCGACGTTGACGGAGAGTATTACATATTTGTCAATACCAATCCAAGCACAACCACAGCGCTCAATCTCAATGTAAGATTTGACGTTGAAGGTGTAGCAGTTTACAAGGCTATCACACTAAATGTAGTGACCAACTTGCCAACAGACTTTATCAAGGCTAACAACACCGCAACAGCAGGCGATGTGGTAGACTTGAGAGACTATATCAATACATCATACGATATAAGCATTATCAATGATTATGGTGAAGTGGAGCACAAAACAGGCACAATCTCTCTCAGCGAAGATATGCCATTTGTATCTGTAGATGGTAGCATTGCTATTTTGGACAAATACTTCATCACAGTGCCAGAGCCAAACAACGGCACAAACTCTAGAGAGTTGACATTCACTATCACGACAAGTTTTGGATATACGACCAACTTTGTAGTCGTAGCCAAGTCAGCTACTAGTATTACACTCAACTATCCAACGACTTCTATGGCAAATGGTCATGGATACGAGCAAGTCGTGGCTGGTCAAACCATTCACTTGACCACTATAGACAGTGCTCTAGACGGATACTTGCGTGCATATGCAGACAAGAAGGGTACACGTCTACCACTCACTATCAGTTATAGTTATGACCCTGCTAGAGACAACTTTGACGCTACCAGCATTGTGTCTATTGACAATGCCAACGGCACAGTGACATTCAGCGCTAGTGCATCAAATATGTTCGCTGTGACATTGACAGAGTCTAATAGTGGCATGCAAGAATACTACTATTTCTATATCACTCAAGACTCTGGTCTCGACTTTGAGACACAAAACAATGGTCAAACATTGGCTATTGACAAAGACAATCTCAACTTTGACGTCAAGAATGTAGCCAAAGTGATGGACGGACTAGACGAGTACATTGGTACGGGTAGAAATACTATCACTTACGGCATTGTATCTACTACTGACGACCAAGCGACTATTGACAATGGTGTGCTTACATTCAAAGAAAGCAACCAAGACCATGATTATATCATTGCAGTCTACAATGAGTTCTACTTCTTCGGCACATACCATATTCACACCACACCTAATATCGTGGTAGACAAAGAGTCTATTACCGCTATTGCCAATGGTGAAGTGATTGATACTGACGAAATGCCAACATTTACCTATAATGGCGCAGAAGTGACTATATCTAACATTGGTGCTAGTGCAGAAGTGGCAGATTACTTGACCATCATGGGCTCAAATATCACTACTAAATATGTTCCTTCTCAAAAGAATGGCACATTGACATTCACACTTTCAATGCAAGATGCCCTAGGCACAAGCATTGGCGACTATGAATATTCAATGCCTATCACATTGACACTAGGTGAGTATTTTGCCAAGAATGCTACATCAGGATTGGTAGAATACAGCACTTCAGTCACAGCACTAGAGATAGTGGGTGACGGAGAGACATCAAAGTTGTCATTGAAGCAGGGCGAAGGTTTGTGGAACGAAGTTGACCAAGCGTATGCCAACAACTACTTGCTCATTGATACCGACATAACTTATGACGTCAAGACTATCAATAGCAACAATTACACCAACCAAGACCTAAGCCAATACTTTGACGAGCAAGACAATGTCTTTACCTTCGCCAAAGTGCCAGCAGACGTAAGACTAAAACTAGTCATCACTACTGCATTTGGCTACCAAGTAGACCTATACGTGACTATACTTGCAGACATTAGCAATGCAGTATACCTAGGTGCTACTGGTACAGAAGGTTCATTGTCCAACCCATACAACTTGACCGCATTTAACTATGTGGAAGTGACAGAAGTGGCTTCCAACCCAAGCGAAGCAGGTTATTATGTCAAGAGTGGCAACAATTACGTTCTCACTCAAGACACAGAAGATACCGGTGCTGTATACTATGCAAAAGAGTATCACTTCAATCGTAGCATAGACCTTGCAGAAGTATTGTCTATCACGAACTACTCTGGTGACACAGAATATCTTGTGCCAGACAACTTCACCATTTCTGCAGAAGACGTGACAGCAGATAGTTGGTTGAATGTCGCACCTAGCGAATATTTCGACCTAACCGAGACAACTCTCACTATTGCCAATACCGCTCGTGACTTGTCTTTGAAACTAGTTATCCACATTCACTTCAATGCGGACGGCTCACAAGTTTATAGCAAAAACGCAGTATTGTATCTCAACATCTCTGCCAACTACACTGCATTTACACAATACGCTTACTCAACCAACAACTATGAGTATGTACAAACTGGCGACTTGATAGAGATTAACGATGCAGAAAACTATCTGCTCAACAGACAATCAGCCGAAAGTGGCGACAGCATTAATGCAGAAAGAATGGTATTTGCTACTATAGACGGCTTGCAAGAGATACCTTACTCTACAATCAGCGATGAGACTATCAATGCTCAAAGCAAAATGTCACTACAAGTAGTGTCAGCTTCGTCCAACTCGGTGACAGCCATGACTACTTCAATAGGTGGCAAGACATATTTGGTATTTAGCAATCCAACCAACGATGTCCACACTATTACCATTAGATATACCAACAATGCTGGACTATCTGGCGACTTGGCTATGCTGGTGGTATATAGAGTGTATCCGGAGAATACTCTCGACGGCATCAAGTCTATCAAATATAATGGCTCTGCCAAGAGTGATACCAACACTCACCAATTATTACAAGAAAATGCACTCACATTGTCACTAGACTTTGTATTGACTACATTTGGCAGTGAGACAAGCAATATTGTCTTCAGCTACTTGTCAGCAGAAAAAGGCGCATTCATTGAATCATTTAGAGCAGTAGTCATCAAGGACGGAGAAGAAAGCACCGACTTTATCGTCACCATCAACGAAAATGGTGTCGTACTAGAAATGAATGACGACCTTGGAGTAGACTATTTCACTATTCCGCAAATGTACTCAATCCTATTCTATAGCAGAGTAGGATACTTGGGACAATACGACTTTAGTTATACTCAAGATGTTATTATTGCTCCTATCAGTGCAGAAGACTATGACAACTATCTACTTGGCTCACAACAAAACTTGAGACTCACAGACAAATTGTCTATCAGTCTAGCAAGTTATGCGACAGGCGAAAGAGTTGTCACCGACATTAGTACAAGTATAGCTTCAAATGCTGGCTACACCGCAAATGGCGGAGTATACAGCATGAAGTTGTCATCTACTTCAAACCTTGTACAGATAAATACTAGCGGTTCAACCAATGACCTATATAGCCTTTCAGCCGTAGGTCAAAACACTACCGCCACTATCGTAGTAGACATTTATTATGACGAGATGCGTATCGCTACATACGAATACGATATTGTCATTCAAGACCACTTGAAGATTAGCCTTGGTACTTACCAAGCAGACAAAGACATAAGAGTAGCATATATGTACTTGGGCGACTATTATGACTTGTACACAGCCGACGATAGAGAAAGTGTAGACATTGACTTGCGTGCAGACAATGCAGACGGCATTTACTTCACTCTATACAACCTATCTCCAAGATATCAAGGTTATGCTTCTGCATCAGACTTGCAGTTTAGCATTGACTATACCAACTCTTCTAGCGACATATCTAGCATTGTCAGTCTAGAAAATGGTGTCTTAAGTTTCACCAAAGACGTGACCACTTCTAGAACACTCGTGCTTCTAGTCAACCATGCTGGTACAGGTGTACAACATAGCTATACTATCTACATTCAACCATCAGTTGTATTCTCAACCTATTCAGACGGCAATTCTTCACCATACGTATATGAGAGAGTGGACAAATCTGCTATTTACTCATTGACAGACTTTAACATTGCCACTACTGGACAGACTCGCATTATAGACAATGTTCCATTGGCTAGTGCGACCAACCCAATGCTCATTTACAAACAAATGAAGTATATCAACCCAACCAAGCCAGAAGCTGCATCATATTGTGGTGTGGTAAGTGGCGAAGTGGCAGGTAGAGAAGAATATGGTGCAAATGTGACTATGAGTTATGCGGTATTCGATACAACCGAAGCACTCATCAATCCAAATACTGGCTACACAGCGACAACCTATTCACCGCTCACTTTGAGCAATGATACTACAGGTGATAGCATATTTACTATCAAAGTGCCTAACGTGGCTGGCATCAAGATAATGTCTGTCAAGACAACTATCAATCTACTTGGTGGAGTAGAGATGATAAACTACTATTTCATTAGAATAGAGCAGTCTATCACTATCTCATACCAAGACGGCGAAACAGATAGAACATACACCTTTGATAGTCTAGAAGACGGCGCTTCAGCCGGTGCTCAACAAGTATTGTTCACAGATACTGCTGACACAAGCCCACTATTCTGGACATCTAGCGAAGGTAAAGACTTTGATGAAGTTATGGACAAACTACGTTTCGCTATCAGCGGACTAGACAATGGCTTCGACTCAAATGAGTTTGACCTAAGCGACCTACACATTACCATTGGATATCCACAAGTAGACGACGGCGAAGGTGGCTTGACTGATGACAGGACAAAGGTTGTATTCACTATCGCTACAAGCAGTGACATTACTCACTGGCTCAAGAATCAATTATCATTCAAGCTACACATTCTAGCAGAAGATAGCAATGGTTTGTGGGGACTAGGTGATGACAATAACTTGGCATTCATAACTTCAGCAGACGATATTAGTTTGGCTTCAAGCAAAGCAATCTTCAATGCTGATATTATCATCAAGCCAACTCATGCTCTTGACATTTTGACACCAAACTTTGAGACAGCTCCAACTATTGATACCCAAGCACAACTTGGACTCAAAGAAGACTACACATTAGACTTTATGGTTATGAGTGAAGACCCATCAACCAAGTTGGATACAATTCTAGACAAATATGCTAGAACAGCTGTTGTCGAATACGAGCACAACGAACTCATTGCCAATGAAGATGCTCACTGGTCAATCCATACAGTCAAAGCAACACTCACAGGCAACAACTATATACTAGAGCAGACTTTCTACTATCTAGTCACTGACAATGACACTTTTGTCAAGGTTGACTATAGCACATTCAACTATTACTTGATGTTCGGTCAACGTATAGAAAATGGCGCATTTATCAACAACGTCAAAGACCTTAAGGCGAATGTCAGCCTAGTACAAGTATCTATTCCTTATGGTGAAAGCATGAATGCAGTCACCCCAGTCAATAGAAACGAAACCTACACCTTTGACATGGAAGATAGTTATTATGCTACAAGCAATCTAAACGGCTTGACTATCTACACCTTCGACACTACTACTAGAACATATGCTGAATATACAGGTGAGATAGATGTGTCAGGCACTTACTATGCAAAAGATGCTAGTGGTGTGTATTATCGACTCTACAATCTAACTACTGCAGGTTTGTATGAGTATGACGAAGAGAGCGAAACTTATATTGCTACAGAAGATAGTGAGTTTGTGGCAGACAAGGTTTACTATGCAAATCTTGCCAACAAATTGACTACAGATGGAGTATTTACACTTCCATATGAGGCTTGGGACCAGGCTAGAACTACCGCCTACACAATCTCTGTCACAGCCGATGATGGAACGACTACTTACCTCAACGAAATCAACCTTTGGGTGTAAAAGATGAAAAAAGTCCAATTTCTTGGGCTTTTTTCATTTTGGGTATTGCAAATTTGTGATAAATATGGTATTATTTAACCAATTATTGGAGGAATGTTATGGAAATTTCTATGCAATTAATTAGACAATTAGCCAAAGTTTATGGTGTTGAGTTTAGATATGAGCGTCAATACAGAGAGTGGTTCAACGGCTCAAAGTTCCGTGAGATGACAGAAGACCAAGTCAATGCAGTGATTAGAGATAGACTTACTGCTATGCGTATTGTGGCTTTTGGCACATACAAGGGTAGCCAACCTATCTTTAGAGACAACAATGCTTTGACAGACTATATCAATGGCTCTACTCTTAACCAAGATGGTGCAACTATCGAAGAGAAAGAGTCTGCCCTTGATGCTGAAGTAGATAGAGTGATTGAGAACTCTAAACACTATTTGACCAATCAAAGACAAGACTTCTCATCTTTGAACAATATCAGCATCGCTGAGAATGCGTACAGACTATCTCAAGCCGAAGAGAAAGATTCTTTCATCGCTGTTGGTAGAAAGCGTCTCAAAGATTTCGGCATTGATGCAGAAGCGGTGGATACACTCAATACTCTAGAACTAGAAGAAGTTGTCACTGCTGTTGACAAGGCTAACAAGTCAAATATGTCACAAGTGGGCAAGAGTATCGCTATTGAGAAAGTACGTGAGCAAGTTATTGATATCGCTACAGACAAAGGTGTCTGGGCAGACAAAGACGTGCAACTAGTCAATGGTGTTGAAAGAACCAAGTCCAATGCTGTGCTTGATGCACAAGAGAGAGTTGCCAAGGGCTACACTCCACTTCAATCTATCATGAGAGAAGTTGTCGCTGCACAAAGCGAAGGTAGACCTGCAGACTTGACTTATAGCGGTGTATATGCCAACACTGTAGCATACAACAATATGTCAGGTGTCAAGCCAATCCTTATGAACGAAAAAGGTTGGGAAGAAGTACGTGACATTGTTGGTGCAGATGCATTTGTCACTACTGACAAAAAGACTGGCAAGAAGAAGATTCTCCTAAAAGACGACCGCTTCCAAGACAGAGAACTCAAAGACAATACTAGCACAACAGAAGAAGTTGAAGAAGTTAAACCTTACAAGATTGACGGCGCAGAGAATTATATTCTAGGTTATGACCTAGCTGACCCTGAAATCAAGGCTATTTATGACGAACAAGCCCTTCTTAGTCCAAACATTCCAGAACAAAAAGAAAAACTAGACCGCCTTGCAGAGCACGCACTTTATGCACACTCTGTTGGTTGCCCAACTACACGTAAGAGCATGATTACTCACGTATACAACAATATGACAGACAAACGTGAAGGTGCTCTCAATGAAGAAGGCTATACTGAGAATATTACTAACTTCTTGATTAATGCCAGCAAGAATAGTGGCAAATATCTCAACATTGACAATGGTGTGTCTACACGTCCAGAGGATAGCAGGCTTACTAAACTTGTAAATCGTATCCGCAGAGGCAAAGAGTTGAGAGTAGACATCAGCACTCGTCTAGTGACTGAAGGTGGTACTGATGCTGTTGTCAAGACTGACGATGCTATCAAGTTTACTACTATCCAAGCCCTTATCGACAGCGAAGTTAAGGTAGACAACGATATTAGAGAACTCATTGTCAATATGGCTTCTCAATATGTAATGACTGGTTATTCATTTGGTGCTACAGGCAAGTCAAAACGTCCTGCCACTGATGCACACCTACTAAATGAACAAAAGATTCTTGCTATGCTCAACGACAATATGGCAACCATGCTTTATCGTCTTGACCAAAAGCATGATAGACGTTCTCCAGCCAACCAAGTGCTTCCAGAAGCACAAAGACAAGCCCTTGTTATTGCAGACAAAGTGCTCGGTTACTTGGGTGTAAGCAAGGAAGACACTATCACTGCAGACGGCAAGTTTGTTCCTAGCGATATGAGAAAGAACTTTATGCGTCATGGTTTCAAGTTCCCAGACCGCACTGCAAACGAGCAAGACATATTCCCAACCAATGCAGAAAAGAATAACTATACAAACGTAGAACGTGCACGTCAAAATGCAAGAGAAAGTTGGTATAGAAGTGCTGGTATTACTAGTGATAGTAGTGTTGGTGCATTGATGATGACAGCTATGAATGTCAATCTAACAGTAAGAGCTTTAGGTGACAATACTCCTACAACTCAAATCGAGACAATGTTTGAGCGTATGAATACTACTAGACTTACTCGTACTGATGCTGGTACTACTAGCGAAGCAATCGATACTAATACAACAGTATTCACTGCAGGTGACGAAAATATTGATATCAAAGACACAACTGCAGAGATTGAAATTGTTGAAGAAGAAGTTAAGGGCGAAGTGTTACCAGTCAATACCCAAGACAAAAAGACAGTTAAGTCACTATTCGCAGGATTGCTAGGTGCTGGTAAAAAGAAAGAAACAGGTCTAGTACCAGTAGGCGAAGTGATTGACAAGACTCCAAAATCTCAACCAAAAGCCAAGACTCAAGACCCAGTAGACGAGATATTAGCAAAGAGAGGCGAAGAACTCTTCAACTCTAAAGCAGAAGTGATTTATCTTGGTGGAGATGAAAACAAGGAAGTTCGCACAGAAGAAACTGCTGAACAGACTGATAGTGCAGACTTCACCCCAGTTGAAGATGCTCCAATTACAGGCAAAGATGCATTCAAGGCTAGAATGGAAGACGGCAAGAGAAAGTCTGTAATCGATAAGATTAATGGCACATACGTTCCAAAGGGCGCAAAGACAGCTGTCAAGTGGATTATCAGTGATGATGGCAAGGAAATCCTTTTCTACAAAGAGTCAATCAAAACTGGCAAACAAACTCCACTTTGCAGAGCAGATTTGACCAAGAGTGAAATCAAAGCTTTTAGCACAGCAGTAAATGATGACGACAGAAACAAAGTTGCACAAAAGATTGGCAAGAAGTTCGGTGTCGCTAAAAATGCTGTACGTGGCGAAACAACAAGATAGGAGGGAATAATCTATGGCATTGACACAAAAAGAGTTTGACGAAAAGTGCATTGAGTTGATGGAAAAGATTGTTCGACTCAAAATCTGCACCATCAAAGAACGTGCACTTGGTGTAGCGGAAGAGATGATGGTGAAAGCTAAAGCAGAGAAGTGCTCTGACGAAACAAAAAAGATATTCGAGAAGATTATCGAAGAGTTTACCAACGTTTCTGCAGAAGATTATGCCACTCTTCGCAAACAAATGCTTAATAAATAAAAAAGATTGCCGAAAGGCAATTTTTTTTGTGATATATTCATTTTTGACAAAATATTGCCTATAAATAGAGTGCAAAATTGCTTTTCAATATTTTTGTAGTGTGTTA
>JBKSMV010000038.1:0-2089 GCA_046881985.1 Clostridia bacterium | reverse complement strand
ATGACCTAATCTGGCAGGCGTGACAGGACTCGAACCTGCAACCAACGGTTTTGGAGACCGCTACTCTACCATTGAGCTACACACCTTCATTTGAGAAGATATGTATATTATAGTAGATATTACAATTTAAGTCAATTATTTGATTGATTTTTTTGTAAAATTATTATAATATTTATGCATATGAAAAATGTAACAATTTATACTGATGGTGCATGTAGCGGAAATCCAGGCGCAGGTGGCTGGGGTGCTATTCTTATGCACAATGATAAAAAGAAAGAAATTAGTGGTTTTTGCCCTGAAACTACCAACAATATAATGGAACTAACTGCTTGCATCAAAGCTTTAGAGTGCTTGAAACAACCATGTGAAGTGGACCTATACTCTGACTCTGCATATGTTATTAACGGATTCACTCAAGGCTGGATTGAGAATTGGAAAAACAACGGCTTTCGCAACTCACAAAAGAAACCTGTCGCCAATGCTGACTTGTGGACCCAACTAGACATGTTCAATTCAATCCATACTATTCGTTGGCATAAAGTAAAAGGTCATGCCGATAATGAATATAACAATCGTTGTGACCAGTTGGCAACCGGTGAAATTGCAAAGAATAAACAACAATAAAAAAACTTATCAATAAGATAAGTTTTTCTTTTTTTATTTAGCTGTGCCTGTTTTACGTACTTCTCTAATGACGTTGACCTTGATAATGCCAGGATATTCCATTTCATTTTCAATTCTCTTGGCAATATCTTGAGCCAAAACTAATGCCTGGTCGTCATTGATTTCTTCAGGTTTTACAACCACTCTTATTTCACGTCCTGCTTGAACTGCATAAGTAGTATCAACACCCTTGAATGAGTTGGCGATTGCTTCAAGGCTTTCTAGTCGCTTGATGTAGTTTTCGAGAGATTCTCTTCTAGCGCCAGGTCTAGCACTGCTAATAGCGTCTGCGGCTTGTACCAAAATGGCTTCAATAGTCTTAGGCTCGATGTCATTGTGGTGAGCAGCAATGCAGTGAATTACAGCTTCGTTTTCTTTGTACTTGGTAGCCAAATCTACACCAATGCTAATGTGTGTACCTTCAACTTCATGGTCAACGGCTTTACCGATGTCGTGAAGTAATCCGCCCCTGCGAGCAATCTTTTCATTTGCACCGATTTCTGCTGCCATCATGCCAGCCAAAAGGCTAACTTCGATTGCATGCTTCAATACATTTTGTCCATAACTAGTGCGATACTTTAGGCGACCCAAAATCTTGATTAACTCTGGGTGCAAGTTGTAAATATCTGCTTCGAAACAAGCATTCTCGCCTGCTTCTTTGATAGTTTGGTCTACTTCTTTACGTACTTTGGCCACAATCTCTTCAATACGACCTGGGTGAATACGTCCGTCCATCATAAGTTTTTCGATAGACAAACGAGCCACTTCCCTACGGATTGGGTCAAATCCTGACAAAGTAATGGCTTCTGGAGTGTCGTCAATAATTAGGTCTACACCTGTCACATTTTCTAGTGTCCTTATGTTGCGACCTTCTCTACCAATTAGACGGCCTTTCATTTCTTCATTTGGCAATGGCACAACAGAAATTGTGGTCTCGCTAGAATGATCTGCTGCACATTTTTGAATGGCTAATGTAATGATGTTTTTAGCCTTCTTTACTGCTTCGTCTCTAGCATTGTCTTCAATTTGCTTGGACAATTTAGCAGCATCAATCTTTGCTTCGTCTGTAATCTTGGAAATAATCTCTTGTTTTGCCTGCTCAGTAGTATAACCTGACACTTGTTCCAACTTCTCGATTATTTCTAGATTTTTTTGGTCTAGTTCTTTGTTCTTTTGGTCTAATATTGACTCTTTCTCTGACAATTTAGTCTTTTGTGCATCTAATGCAGAGATTTTGTCGTCTAAAGCTTGTTCGCGTTTTTCAACAAACTTTTCTTTTTCAAGCAATCTATCTTGTGATGCTGTAGCAAATGTTGATTCATTTGGAGACCTGAAAAAATACTTACATGTAAGAAGAAGTCCGGAAAATGCTCTCCGGAATTTATTGTTGCGCACTGAAAATGTGTCCCATAAGCAACTTATAATA